>JALJPB010000166.1 GCA_022969175.1 Colwellia sp.
CATATCAGCCCCTTCAACTTTTAAAGCGTGAATAAAATTAAAATTCAATCCCTACTTCAACTCCCCAAAATTGAGGTTCATTGACAAAAGCAGTTAAGTTTAGAAAGTCTAGCGCGCCATCTACCACAATTTCATCAGTGATATTTCGACCAACTAAAGCAACATCAAAGCCATCATCATTTTGATAACCTAATCTAACGCCACCAATCCAACGTGCTTCTGCAGTAAACTCTGTTGACTCATAAAGAAATATATTTGACTCACTTCTATAGTTCCAATCTGTTTGTGCATACAAATTACCATCTTCAAGTGGATATTCATAATTTAACGCAATATTTGCTAGCCACTCAGGAGCCCTAGGTAACGGATTCCCATCAATATAAACAGTAGTAACAGGACCAAATGGTCCATCAACAACATTGGCGATTTCATTAGAACTGTTACAAGTAGGGTTGGAAGAGCAACGCTCTGTTTTTAAGGTCTCATCTTGGATTTCAGTTTTGTTATAACTGAGATTGAAGTTTAAGCGCAGGTTTTCAGTAAGAATAGCTTCAAGTGAAGTTTCAATACCAGCACCAAAAGTATTATCAGCATTTAATAAAGAATTAGTATTAGCTTCTCCGCCAGTGGCCGTTAATTGATGATCATCAATATTATAAGTGTAAGCGGTAATATTCCATCGGGCATTCCCATCCCACAAGTCACCTTTTAAACCAACTTCAAAAGAAGTTAGTGTTTCAGTATCAGCTTCACTTGGGAAACCAAAACGGCCAATAGTTACAGGTCCTCTTGATGCATTCCCTACACGTGCAAAACCAGTCCAGTCACTATTGAAAGTATAACGAGCGGATAGATCCCAATTAAGGTAACTATCATCTTTATCAATTTCAAATAGAATATTATCTGTTCCTCCTTGCCTAATATCTAATTCTTTATCATCCCAGGTATAACGTAAACCTATATTAAATGCCCATTTTTGCGATGGTTTGTATTCAACTTGCCCAAAGATTGCTTGGGAGGTCGTTAATTGATCAATTTGATAAAAATTAGTTGTAGCTCCTGTTACATCGAGATCTTTATTATCTACGGTGTAATCTTCTTTGAAATAGAATACCCCAAATTGGTAGAATAACTGTTCTGCTTCACCAGTTATTCTAAATTCTTGTGTTAGTTGGGAATGATCAGATAAGCCATCACCAGAGCCAACATTAAACCATAGTTGCTTACCGAGTTGATTAGGCACGCCAGAGAAATCGAGTTCGCCACCATCAATATCTGCGTAGCTCCAACTTTCTAAAGTGTCGTACCCGGTAATTGAAGTAAAAGTAAGATCATTAAAATCGTGCTCGAACTTGAAACTTCCCCCTATATGCTCCATATCAAAACCACTCGGGCCATCATGATAAACAACTGACTCGTCAAATTCAGCCCTCACCCCTTCTTCGCCAAGTTTGATCGCATTACCATAAAATATCTGTGGCGTATCACCATCTTGATCAAAGCCATGTAATTTGATTAAAGCGCGAGTATCACTGCCATTGTCAAATAAAAACTGTAAACGGTAGGCCAGCTCTTCATAACCGCCAACTTTTTCATTTCTTACTGGATTATCAATCCAAGCATCTCTGTCTTGATATTTGACTGAAAGACGAGCGGCCCATTGATCAGATAACTCAGCATTTAAAGCCCCTTCAACAAATTTTGTTCCTCGGCTACCATAACCTGCACGGCTATAACCTTCGTTATTAAAATCAGGAGCAACGGTATCAATTTTAACAATTCCAGCCGTTGTATTACGTCCAAATAATGTGCCTTGAGGACCATTTAGTACCTCAATCCTTTCAATATCAAATAAAGGGAGACCTTTTAATACCGAGTTTTCTAAAACAATTTCATCCAAAACCATTGAAACAGGCTGGTTAGCATTAACATCGAAATCAGTGTTACCTAAACCACGAATATAAAACCTCGGGGATTGACGGCCATTTGAAGATTCAATTTGCAAACTTGGAACTCTACCAGCTAATGCTCTTATATTTTCTCCAGCGCCGAGGTAATCTTTCAATGTATCTGCTGATATGGCCGTAACTGTTGCTGGGACATCTTTAACAGTTTCAACTCGTTTACGAGCGGTTATTTGAATAACTTCAATACCAACTACTTTGTCTTTTGCTTGATTTTCTTCCGCACTAACATTGGATGATACACTGATACCACCTGCAAACACGGCCGCATGGATGCATACCGCTAACGGTTTTTTAATTAAGGCTTTCATTGTGTTCTCTCCCAAGGACTTTTATATTTTATTATTTTGCAAATATTATAGTTAACGTTTTTATTTACTGCTAACTTCCTTGTAATTTAGTTTTCTTTCCAGTTTTTTCATACTTTTAGCCAATAAAAGAAAGCTCTTTTAAAAAGCTGGTACCATAATTCATTTCTTCTAAGTCAAAAATATCAGCAACCGTTTGCCCTAAATCAGCAAAAGTTGGTCTCTCACCTAAAGAGATTGAACCAATATTGTGATGATAGGCAATGACAGGAACATATTCACGGGTATGATCATTGCCAGGCCAAGTAGGATCACAGCCATGATCTGCAGTTAACAATAATAAATCATCATCCTTCATTGCTTCATATATTTGTATTAACCTTTGATCAAATCCTTCAAGTGCTTTGGCAAAACCAACTGGATCGCGCCTGTGTCCATAATCCTGGTCAAAATTAACTAGATTTGTAAAAATTATGGTGTTATCTGCAGAGGTTTTTATGTGGTCAATCGTGGCATCTACTAACGCATCAATACCCGTAGCTTTGGTTTTTTCACTAATCCCTTGATGGGCAAAAATATCAGCAATTTTACCTACGCTGATAACTGTTCCACCGGCATTAAAATGTTTATCGAGTACTGTTGGTGCAGGAGGTAATACTGAATAATCTCGGCGATTACCAGTACGTTCAAAATCATCGGCATTACTACCAATAAATGGTCTAGCAATCACTCGCCCGATATTATAGTCGTCTAAAATATCACGTACTGTTTGGCAATATTTATAGAGGTTATCAAGGCCAAAATGTTCCTCGTGAGCCGCTATTTGAAATACACTGTCTGCCGAGGTGTAACAAATAGGTAACCCCGTTTTGATATGTTGCTCACCCAGCTGTGAAATTATCGTGGTACCAGATGCATGGCAATTACCCAGAAAACCATCAAAGCCTGTAGCCTTATTTATTTTATCGATGAGCTCTTTAGGAAAGCTTTTTTCTCTATCTTTAAAATAAGTCCAATCAAATAATACTGGCACACCTGCCATTTCCCAGTGACCACTAGGAGTATCTTTTCCTGTACTAATTTGGGCAGCATAACCATAACCACCTTTTATCGGTTCCCCACCCTGAAATGGAAATTGTCTATTTGAAGCTTGTTGACAGGCTTTAACTAGACCTAATGCAGATAAATTGGGTAAATTTATTTTTTGTCCCGTTCCTTTAAAATACGCATCAGACAAATTTGCAAAGGTATTTGCGCCGATATCACCAAATTCTTTAGCGTCAGGTGCTTGGCCTACACCAAATCCATCTATCACCATAATTATTACTCTAGCCACAGTTCCTCCTAGCTATACTTAAATTATTCATTCAAAATAAAAATAATAAATTAAAATATCTTAACATTATCCAACAATAAACATGACCACGTGGTCAAGTTGTGATAATTTATCACCATAAATGATTTAGGCAAAGCATTAATAACTTCTCTATAATGAATTTGAATTAAATTTTTGACTACAAATACTAAGGTATCTTTTCTGTTGAACACAAATAGCCCTACAATTATAGCTATTACTGGCGCTTCTGCTTCAGGTAAATCGTTATTCGCTCAAACCATATATGATGAGTTATTGCCAGAACTTGGAGAAGGCGGTATATCAATTATCAAAGAAGACGCCTACTATTGTGATCAATCTCATTTAGTTATGACAGAAAGAGTAAAAACGAACTACGACCACCCAGATGCATTTGAACATTCATTGCTATCACAGCATTTAAAAAGTCTTATTGACGGTGAGAGTATAAACTGTCCAATTTATTGCTATAAAACTCACACTCGTACCACTGATACAACAAGGTTAAAACCCACCAAGATTATTTTAGTTGAAGGTATATTACTTTTTTCAAACCCTAAATTAAGAGATTGTTTTAACATTAAAGTCTATATGGATACGCCATTAGACATTTGTTTGATAAGACGAATTCAGCGTGATACTACCGAAAGAGAAAGAAGTATTGAGTCGATCACTGATCAGTATTTAAAGACGGTAAGGCCAATGTATTATCAACATATTGAGCCATCAAAATCTTTTGCCGACCTTGTCATAACTAAAGGTGGCAAAAACAGAATGGCGATAGAAGTTATTAAAGCAAAAATACGTCAATTAACTCAATAAATTGAACAAACTATTCACTTAGCTATACAAATGACATTATTCCCTGAACTATAATAATAAAGAGGTAACTATGGATTTAACTGCACTACGAGGATTTTTAGGAATAGCTGTATTATTAATAATCGCTTTAATGTTATCTAAAAGCCGAAAAGATATAAATTGGCGAACCGTAGGTTTTGCTTTTGCTTTACAAATATTATTAGGTGCTTTTGTTTTATACATTCCCTTTGGTAAAGATGTACTGCAATCGCTTACCAATGGTGTGCAAGGTGTTATTGATAGTGCTCAAGTTGGTATTGACTTTCTCTTTGGTGGTTTAGGCACCGATGCTATGAAGGATGGTGGTATCGGTTTTATTTTTGCCGTTCGGGTATTACCCGTCATCATTTTCTTTTCTTCATTAATCGCCGTACTTTATTACTTAGGTATTATGCAATGGGTGGTGAAAATTATTGGTGGAGCCTTACAAAAAATACTGCAAACCAGTAAACCTGAATCACTTTCTGCCACCGCAAATATCTTTGTTGGTCAAACTGAAGCACCATTAGTTATTCGCCCTTATATCGCAAAAATGAGCCAATCAGAACTATTTGCCATTATGGTTGGTGGTTTAGCCTCTGTTGCGGGTTCTATTCTTGTTGGTTATACACTCTTAGGTGTTGAATTAAAATATTTAATTGCCGCGTCGTTTATGGCGGCGCCTGGTGGTTTATTAATGGCTAAAATAATTATTCCCGAAACACAAAAAATATTGTGTGAACAACCTGAAGTTGAAGATATTTCAGAAAAGCCTATCAATGTTATTGACGCTGCAGCATCTGGCGCAGCATCTGGATTAAAACTAGCGGTTAATGTTGGTGCTATGTTACTCGCCTTTATTGCCCTAATCGCCTTATTAAATACCATCGTTGGTGGCATAACTGGGTTATTTGGCTTTGAAGGTATTACCATTGAATGGATTCTTGGTTATTTATTTGCACCACTGGCTTTTATTATTGGCGTACCTGCGAATGAAATGTTGCAAGCGGGCAGCTTTATTGGTCAAAAAGTAGTGATCAATGAATTTTATGCCTATGTGAATTATGTTGAAATTAAGGACACATTAAGTACTAATACTCAAGCGATAATTACTTTTGCATTGTGCGGCTTTGCCAATTTATCTTCCATCGCCATTTTATTAGGTGGTATCGGCTCGATGGCGCCGAACAGACGACATGATATTGCTCGATTAGGGATGAAGGCGATGATTGCTGCAACACTTGCCAATTTAATGAGTGCCGCGATAGCTGGTATATTTATCGGTCTATAAGCATCGATAAATTTTATTACCTGTTTTACGTTATAACGTTATAGCAAAAGGATCACTCAAGTATGGCTCAGCTGTATTTTTATTACTCATCAATGAATGCGGGCAAATCAACACATTTATTACAATCTTCATATAACTATAAAGAGCGAGAGCTTCATTCTGTTATCTACACTGCACAAATTGATGATCGGTATGCAAAAGGAAAAGTAACCTCTCGTTTAGGTATTAGTGCAGAAGCCAGTTTATTTAACGAAAACTCTGATATATTTAATGAAATCAAAACGGCAATGCAAATCAATAAAATCGATTGTTTGCTAATTGATGAAGCACAATTTCTGTCAAAAGTTCAAGTAAAGCAATTAACGGATATCGTTGATTTATTGCATATCCCGGTCTTAGCTTACGGCATAAGAACAGATTTTTTAGGCCAAACGTTTTCAGGCAGTGCAGCGCTATTAGCTTGGGCTGATAAATTAGTAGAATTAAAAACTATTTGTCATTGTGGACGAAAAGCAAATTTTGTTATTAGACTAGACAGTGAAGGCAAAGCAGTTAAAGATGGTGAGCAAGTAGAAGTTGGTGGAAATGAACGATACGAGCCATTGTGTCGAGCCCACTTCAAAGAGCTAGTTTGGTTATAAATCAACATACAATAAATACATAACATGAGTTAAATAGGAAACATCATGGCAAATTTCGCTAGTCAACACCCATTAGTAAAACACAAAATAAGTCTATTACGTGATGATGTAATTTCAGTAAAAAGCTTCCGAGAACTTGCTAATGAAATATCAAGTATTTTAATGATCGAGGCAACTAAAGAGCTTCCTTTACAAGACAAACCAATTACCTGTTGGTCTGGCGTAATTTCGACACCAATACTCGCCAACAAACAACCTACCCTAGTCCCTATTCTTCGTGCAGGCTTGGGTATGTTAGAAGGTGCGCTTTCAATATTGCCATGCGCAAAAATTAGTGTTGTTGGACTACAGCGTAATGAAGAAACATTAGAGCCTGAAAGTTATTATCAAAACATTATCGGCGATATTGCCCAGCGTACAGCAATAATTATTGATCCTATGCTCGCAACAGGTGGCACAGCAAAAGATACCATAGACTTACTTAAAGCCTCGGGTTGTAAGCATATTATTGGAATATTTCTTGTTGCAGCACCAGAAGGAATTGC
>JALJPB010000167.1 GCA_022969175.1 Colwellia sp.
GCTTATGAGTAAAATACCCCGCTTGATGATCCATAATGGGAGATGTCGTCAAGCTGTTATCTTCCGGCCAATACAGTGCCATAACGTCAGGAATGAACTGATTATTGAAAAATTGAATTTCCAGTTGTAAAGCTTGTCCAGACAGAGCTGCCGAGCGTTCGGCATAGTTCTCGTCAGTAACATGAGATTTTGACTTTCTGCCGCCTTTATTAAAAGTAACATACGCAGGAGTGTCAATAGTACGTAGCCAACGATGGATAATGGATAATGCTTGATAATCAATTTTTTCACGCGCCAGCATAGGCATTCGATATTCTTCATCGGTACTATTCATGCGAAGATATAGTGCACTTTGATAAATGGCAAGTTCATCTTCACTTGCTCCCAGAGCAATGAAGGGAACAGCAGTAAAATTTCTAGTCTTTTTATTAACCGCGGTTTGATAAACATCTGTTTTATTTAAAGTATTAAAAGATAATTGATGACGAAAAACAAGGTGTCCAGCCTCTTCCTCTGCAGCATGCCCTAACTCATTATGACAATTACCGCAGTTGGCGTGTAAATAGCCTAGGGCTTTCTGCTCTATAGGTGAACCAGGTAATACCGGAACTTCCATCGGTACAGTCAACTTATTTTCGTCCAGTAATCTTTGTAAAGTCCACTCTTCTAATTGGCGCTTAGGACCGTAACCGAAAGCATATTTTGCTTGTTTATCACTTAACTGAATAGCTTCAAAACCCAAAATAAAATCAGTATTACCTTTATGACAATCAATGCAGTCTTGTTGGCTAGGAATATCATGGTCGGTATTTAATACGTTAGAAGCGCCCATACTCAAACTTGCTTCGCTTTGAGCTTCATTCCATTGATAAGTGCTAATTAGCCAAGAGTCTTCTCCACTACCAGGGGTGATTTTTTGTAAATGACGTGTTTCTACTTTAATTTCTTGAGAAGAGTCTTTGGTTACTTGACGAAATTCCTTAAAAATTTGTGTACCTACAGGAAATATCCAGCGATCTGGGTTTGTAGTATTTATTTGAGTATGCGGCGGCAAATAAATCCAACGCGATTTATTAGACCCATCGCTCCACAACTGATAGTTAGGTGTAAATTTTATTAATTGTGATGAAATCAGACGCAAAATTTTATCAGAATACAAACAAGACGCTGACAAACTGTGAGGAGCTACACGTAACTTTCCGGTTACTTCGCATGGAATATTATTAGCCTTATGTGGTGTATTTAAATGGTTACAAGCGAGTATGAACATACTCATGATGAAAACAATAAAAAGCCTACGGTGCCTAACACATCGATAGAAATAAATTAAAGCCCAACGATTTAACATTGTGATATACACCCTTTGGGATGAGCATATTTAAATCCTAAATTTAGCCAAAACACCAGTAAGCCATGGTATTAATTTATGCTCTGCTCTATTTTTGCTTGTTATTTAACCTTAAATTGTTTCACCAAAGAGGCCAGATGATGAGACAGCTGAAGAATATTCTCGCTGGCACTCATGGTATTTTCTACGGCTTCGGTAGTAGTGGTAAAACTATCATTAATATTGACAATATTTTGATTAATATCATCGGCTACCATAGTTTGTTCTTCTGCTGAAGTCGCTATCATGGTATTTAAGTCATTTATCTCATTTATTTTCTTCTCTATGGTAGTAAAAGCTATACCGGTTTGATCTGCTTGTTGCGAAACTTGAAGAGCTTCTTTTGTGCCTTCAGACATCAGGCTAACCGCATTATGGGTACCGTTTTGTAATCTAGAGATAATATTATTTATTTCACTGGTTGATTCTTTAGTTCGCTGCGCTAAAGTTCTTACTTCATCGGCCACCACAGCGAAGCCTCTACCTGCCTCACCAGCACGAGCAGCCTCGATCGCGGCGTTAAGCGCCAACAAGTTAGTTTGTTCTGAGATGCTACCAATAACCTCTAAAACACTGTCTATTTCAGTAGTAAATTTATCTACATCTAATATGGCAATATTGGCCTTATTGATTAAATTTGATAATTCCTGCGTTTCTAAAATTGAATGTTCAACCATCTCTCGGCCTTCGATAGCTGCATCCTGTGCTCCAGAAGTAGATTCAGTCGCTTGTTCGGTGTTTTTTGCAACACCTTGTACTGTAGTTGCCATTTCTGTGATAGCAGTAGCCACTTGCTCTGTTGCCATTTGTTGATTTAACACTCCTTCTTTAGCCTGCTGCATTAAGTCAACCAAGTGTGATATTGCCTTATCGAGTTCTATACATGACTCATTCACTTGACTAACAATCTCGGAAAATTGTTTCATCATTAAATTAAAGGCGGTTCCGGTAACACCAATTTCATCCATATTTCTGACCTCAAATCTTAATGTTAAGTCAGAAGTTTTCTGGATGCTTTCGACTGTATTCCGCAATCTTTCAATTGGAGCTAATAATTCTCGCCGCATAAGGTAACTAAATAACAGACTCAGAATGATAATAATGACTAAAATAGTAATCGAGGCATTGAACAAAAATGAATTTTTTTCTACAACCTCCTCAGCAGATTTTTTTACTTGATTACCTGACAATGTCACCACTTTTCCGGCATCAACCGCTTGTTGACTAATGCTTTGTAATTTGTCATTGCTATTTTGTTGGAGATTATTTATTAGCTCTTCAATTTCAATGACTAACAATCGGCTATTAGCAACCGTGGAGTTACCTTTCACCCTGTTATCATCCACATAGGCATCAACTGCATCGAGCATTAGCGCATATAATTGTTCAATTTGTTCCAGCAATTGTTGTGATAAGCTAGCTTCTAGTTCAGACAATTTTTTTAATTCGCTTTTAATTAAGGTAAGGGAATTTTCTGCATTTTCTTCGGCCTCATTAAGCCAACTGACTGATAGATCTAACAGCCAAGCCCGTAAATTTCGAAATTCTTGATCTATTTTAATGATCCTGGCAAGTTTATTGAGTTCAACTGTCTGTTGTTTTTGTAAGGTCTCTTGTTGCTGAATAGCTTCAAGTTGTTGGTTGACATAACCTCGTTGAACAATGCTGATATCAGAGGTTGTTTGTACATTAACCAATATAAAAATTAAAGCAATCGCCATTATGCTTGAAAAACCTAAACTTCCAGCAATTATTTTGGTGGATATATTCATGGCAATCACTTTCTATATGATGTTATTGATAAATAATTAGGCTGATGGCGCCACCTAGTTCTCCCAGTACTCCGCCTTCTTTTTTACCTCCGGTGATATCCCTTTCACCTTTAGGTCCGCCATGGCATTTCAAACACGACTGGCCATAATATTCAGGTAAAATAAAACGATAAGCAGATTTTCCCTTGACCGTACTTTGTTCTGAAAAGGCTTTACCTTTTTGGTAATCATCTTTTTTGAACATTGTTTCAATAATGTTATGTTCCCATTTATCAGGTCGGTTAGCCCTGTTACGTACATAGTTTTTGGGAGCTGTAAGCTTTATTTTCATCTTACCTGACATTTTACTGTTAAATTTATTACCAACCTGACGAGCAAATATCGCCGGCAGAAAACCTTTAAAGCCAACGCCTTTTTCATTGATTAAATCCTGATTTTCATCCATCACTTCTTTTACTGCAGCAATCATGGCTTGTTCTGCGGCAGTTAAAGAAGCTAAAGATAATTTATTGCCAGTAGCTTTAGTATAATTCTCTAGCGCCATGGCACTTACTGCATCACCTGATAAACCTTTATCACCAATATCTGCTTTGTTGATGTGTGTTTGGTTATCCGAGATTACTTTTCGAGCAGCGCGGTATAAAGTTGTGAGTTCTTGACTGGTTTCATCTTGAGATTTAGCAATACTTATTTCTGGTATCAACATAACAATACAACAGAGTATGCAAAGACATCGTTTAGTGTTCATCATCATCATCATCCTATTTTGGAATTAGTTAATGTTCATCCTTTAAATTTTGTAGCCAATAAGGGGGCTAACTCATGTCCGTAATAAAAGTATGCTCAAACTTCAGTATAGACACTTTTACTTTTATCGCCTATTTAACTGGGGCAATTTGTAAAAAGCATCGGAGATAAATGGGCTAATTTTTTTTGCTTAATCACCTCTCTTAACGCATGATTAAATTGGTCAACAAATTGTTGTGCATTTGGTTTTGCACGTGGTACTAATAAACGAATGGCTACTTTGGTATGACGAAAAGGCGTAGAGTGTGCTACTAATTGACTTTTTAAGGGCTCATGTGCTTGGTTAATTAAAGCCAGACCCGACAACTTATCCAATAAAAATAAATCGATTTCTCGGTGAAACAGTAAATCGAGATTACGACGGTCGGTACCCGCGATTTCAACTTTAACTTTATCTATGGCCAGTAACTTTTGTAACTCATCGCCATAGGCATATCGAGCGGTTATCCCTATAATGATCTCTCGATCTGGGTTCTCAAAGTGACTCCAGTCAAAATCAAAGTCCTTATGATGAAAAAAAGTTGTTTGTTCAAAGCCGATAGGATCACTAAATACAAAATCAACGGCTCGCTCTTTATTGCACTCCCAACCCGCAGCACCATCAAGCAAACCTGCTTTAACTTTTACTAAAGCCCCCACCCCAGTGCGATACCAAACAGGGGTTAGTTGTAGATTTAATTCATTAAAGACACTTTGTAGTAGCTCTAACTGTTGTCCGCCATTTCTATCCGTTTTACTGTAATATGGCGGCCAATCAGTTACCGCTATTTTTATAGTTTCTTGTGTATAACAGACGCCAATAAAACCGAAATAACTCAAGATTAACACTCTAATGATGAAGTTGAACATCTCAAAGACCTCGAAAGTGAAGTGGTTCAATGATTATAGCGTTTGATTCGAGAGAAATTTTATATTGTGAGTTAAATTCGTATAAACATATTGCTGATAGATGACAATTATTATTGGCTTCGATACACAAAGCATATAAAAACAGGCAATAAACCTTAATAGTGGAAGATTATAACCATTAGTTTTCAAGCAACTAGCCACAAAGAAGACGATTTTTGATATTCCAATCAGCCCATGAAAGGACTGTTCAATGGCTATTAGCCGACATTGTAATGCATGCCTTAACTACCACAGTTGAGATCATTAATTTTAGAGTTAATTTAATTAAAGCCACTTGGATAGCCTAATGGATTTTTGTCTCTTCAAACAGCAACTAATTTACGGTTAAACTAAGAATTATGAGGTTTATAACCATAAAAAGGCAATCGTTTTACCAGCCTAGTTGTCTTGTATTGTATGACCAATATCTGTTCCTATTTCCCCAGCGCCCCACATGCATTGATAATTGCCAACAATAATACAACAAGCACTAATTTATTTAATGATCTATACATGTTTTTAGCCTTAGTCCGATATAGGTGTATCTATAAAAAGTCTATAAATTCACCTAATTTCACTTTTTCAGTATTTTTAAACGCTTAGTTTGAACTTCTGGGTTGATACCACCATTTAACATTTGTCGTAATTCTGGTATCTTCTCACGCGCTTGTTTATATTAGATAACAAGATATCTATTAATGGTATTGAGAAGTTAATCTACCGATTCCTAAAACACGTACACTTAAACTTTCACGTTCAGCTATATCGAAGCGTTTGGATTGTTTTTATCATGGGTACACACAAGAAATTTCCTGTTGGTACATAAATGGGTACGTTTATAGTTATAACGGTAGAAAACACAATGATATCCAATGTTACTCAACAGCACATAAAGAATAGTTAAACGGTTGATTTATATGAAGAACAAAGAAAATAAAATTACACAGAGTGATACTTTGAACCAGCCTAGTATTTTGTGGCACGATTATGAAACCTGGGGCATATCCCCAAAGTTTGATAAACCTTCTCAATTTGCTGGTATACGTACTGATCTTGATTTAAATATCATTGGCGAGCCAGAAATGTTTTATTGCCAACCTCCGCAAGATTACCTGCCACAACCAGAGGCCTGTTTGGTTACTGGTATTACACCACAAAAAGCTCAGCGTGATGGATTGTCTGAAGCTGAGTTTGCTTCACGAGTACATGCACTTTTTAGTCAGCCAGATACCTGTGTCGCTGGTTATAATAATATTCGCTTTGATGATGAGGTTAGCCGTTATTTATTTTATCGTAACTTTTACGACCCTTATGGCCGTGAATGGCAAAATGGTAACAGCCGTTGGGACATTATTGATTTAGTTAGAGCGTGTTATGCACTTCGCCCTGAAGGCATTGAATGGCCGACTGTTGAACGTGATGGTAAGCAAGTGGTCAGTTTTAGGTTAGAGCTATTGACACAAGCCAATGGCATTTCTCATGAAGCCGCGCATGATGCTATGAGTGATGTTTACGCCACTATCGCTATGGCCAAACTCATTAAAGAGAAACAACCCAAACTTTATGACTTCATCTTTAATTTAAAAAACAAGCGACAAGTTGCAGAGTTAATTGATGTTTATAATATGACCCCCATTGTGCATACCTCTTCTAAGGTATCTTCAGATCATGGCTGTACAAGTTGGTTTGCTCCTATTGCTTATCACCCCACCAATAAAAATGCCGTAATTGCTGTTGATTTAGCCAGAGACCCTACGCCACTATTTGAATTAACAAGTGATGAGATAAAAGAGCGTTTGTATACCCGATATGATGATTTAGCCGCAGATGAGTTACCCATTCCTGTTAAGCTTATTCATATCAATAAATGCCCTGTTGTTGCGCCAGCAAAAACATTATTACCTGAGAATGCCAAGCGCCTGAATATCCCTCGTGAACTATGCTTAAAGCATTTATCTTTACTTAAGTCTCATGACGACCTTAGAGATAAGCTCAGTGATGTTTTTTCTAACGAGTATGATAATTCAATTCCAGTAGACCCTGAA
>JALJPB010000168.1 GCA_022969175.1 Colwellia sp.
GACTGATATTAATCAACGATTTAAACCAAGCAATTGAAGTATCAAACGAATATGGGCCTGAACATTTAATTATTCAAACCAATAAGCCACAAGAATTATTAACACAACTGCGTAATGCTGGTTCAATATTTGTTGGCGCTTATACGCCAGAGTCTGCAGGTGATTACGCCAGTGGTACTAACCACGTATTGCCTACCTATGGTTATTCAAAAGTGATTAGCAGTTTATCGCTAGCCGACTTTTCTCGTCGCTATACCGTACAAGAAATTACCAAAGAAGGCTTAGCAAGCTTGGCTGAATGCATTACTGAGTTAACTGATGCCGAAGGTTTAGATGCACATAAACGGGCTGTTACCATTCGTCTTGAGGAGAGCTAAAGATGTCAATAGCAAATAAACTTGCTCGAGAAGAGTTAATTAACATGGTGCCCTATCAATCGGCCCGTCGATTATTTTCAAGCAGTGGCGAAAGCGCAGCAAATAAAATTTGGCTAAATGCTAATGAAGCATCAGGAGATGGTATTTATCAACTAGAAGCTAAGAGCATTAACCGCTACCCTGATTTTCAGCCAGAATCACTGTTAAAAGCCTATAGCAACTATGTTCAACAACCGGTGAGCAATATATTAGCAACTCGTGGTGCCGATGAAGGCATTGAGCTGATAATTAGAACTTTTTGTAAAGCCTATCATGATGATATTCTAATATGCCCACCAACTTATGGTATGTATGCCATTAGTGCTGAAAATCATGGTGCAGGTATTGTTAAAGTGCCATTAATTGATAATAAACTTGACCTTGAAAGCCTTAAAACTAAGGTAGGAAAAGTAAAAGTGGTCTTTATTTGCTCACCGGGAAACCCAACCGGTAACTTATTACCCCAAGCGCAAATTAAAGCAGCTATTGAACTGTTTAAAGACAGTGCGATTGTGGTGGTTGATGAAGCCTATATTGAATTTTCAGCCAAAGACTCTGTTGTTTCTTGGTTAGCGCAATATGAAAACTTAGTCATACTAAGAACATTATCAAAGGCCTTTGCACTTGCTGGTCTACGTTGTGGTTTCACCCTGGCTAATTGCGATATTATTACTATGTTAAGTAAAGTTATTGCTCCCTATCCAATTTCAGCCCCTGTAGCTGAAATTGCCAGTATTGCCTTAGCAAAAGACAACTTAGCACAAGTAAATATTCGCGTAGAAGAAACTACATTGCTACGTCAACAATTAGGCTCTTGGCTTACAGAGCAACCATGGTGTGAAACCGTACATCACAGTGATGCTAATTTTATTTTATTTAAGGCAAGCTCAGTCGAGACAAAAGACTTTATTTTTAACACCCTAGTTGAGCAAGGAATCTTAATTAGGGACCAATCAAAGCAAGTTCAATTAGAAGCTTGTCTACGTATCAGTATTGGCAATGAAAGCGAGCTAGAGTTATTAAAACAAACTATTGATAGTGCTTTTAGAAAATAACCAAAAGCATCTATTAAGTAATTGATTTAACCAAGACATTTTTACCGAGAATAACGATGAAACAAGAAAATATTTTATTTATTGATCGCGACGGCACCTTAATAGAAGAGCCCATTAGCGACAAACAAGTTGATAGCTTAGAAAAATTAGTTTTTGAACCTAATGTGCTACCCGTTTTATTAGCACTGCAAAACAAAGGTTTTAAGTTGGTGATGGTTTCAAACCAAGATGGTTTAGGCACAACAAGCTACCCACAAAAAGACTTTGATTTACCCCACAACAAAATGATGGAAATATTTAGCTCTCAAGGGGTTACTTTTCAAGACGTGCTACTTTGCCCTCACTTTGACCTAGACAACTGTAATTGTCGCAAACCTAAACTCGGTTTAGTGAGCGAATACTTACAACAAGGACGAGTTAACTTTGCCAAGTCATTTGTTATTGGCGATCGCGAAACTGATATGCAACTTGCCGCTAACATGGGCATTGTTGGTATCAAATATAATCGTGAAAGTTTAAATTGGCATGATATTAGTGAGCAGCTATTAACCAACCAAGAGCGAACTTCAACGGTTATCCGCACGACTAAAGAAACAGATATAAAAGTTAGTGTAAATTTAGATAAAGTCGGCGGTAGCAAAATTGATACTGGCCTTGGATTTTTTGATCATATGTTAGATCAAATTGCCACTCACGGTGGCTTTAACCTGCAATGCAGTGTCTCAGGTGATTATCACATTGATGATCACCATAGTGTTGAAGATACCGCCCTTGCATTAGGCCAAGCTTTAAAAGAAGCCTTAGGTGATAAACGCGGTATTGCTCGTTTTGGTTTTGTTCTGCCAATGGATGAATGTCGAGCAGAAGCTACTATCGACTTATCAGGTCGCCCATGGTTACAGTTTAATGCACAATTTACTGATAGCATGGTTGGAAAAATGTCGACACAAATGGTTGGCCACTTTTTCCGCTCTCTAACTGATGCTATGGCAATTACCCTGCACCTATCTACAACCAAAGGCAATTGCCATCACCAAGTAGAAAGCTTATTTAAAGTTTTTGGTCGAGCACTTGGCCAAGCAATTACGGTAAAGGGTGATGTTTTACCTAGTTCAAAAGGCAGTTTGTAATGGATACAACTAAGACTCAACAATCAAATGTTATTGTTGATACTGGCTGCGCCAATTTATCTTCGGTGAAATTTGCCATCGAGCGCTTAGGCTTTAACGTTACGATCAGCGATGATATTAATGTTATTACACAAGCGAACAAAGTAATTTTACCTGGCGTCGGCACTGCCAAACATGCCATGGCTAATATTATTGACAAAGGTCTAATTGAAACCCTGCAAAATCTTAAACAACCTGTATTGGGCTTTTGTTTGGGTATGCAATTAATGACAGAGTCGTCAACTGAGGGCAAGTCAGCTGCCACTAATGGCTCAAGCGGTGAGGTTATTAAATGCCTTGGTTTGATCCCAACTAAAATCACACCATTAGAAGCACAGGGTAATCGCTTACCTCATATGGGTTGGAATACATTAACAACACTAGCTGACCACCCTGTTTTTGAGGGGATCTCTGTTGGTGATTATTTCTATTTTGTCCATAGTTTTGCTGCCCCTGTAAGTGAATACACCTTGGCAAGTTGTCAATATGGCAGTGACTTTTCAGCTGTAATAGCTAAAGACAATTTTATTGGCTGTCAATTCCACCCTGAACGCTCTGGCGAATTAGGTAGTAAAATTATTAAGAATTTCTTAGAGCTCGAACAAAAGGAGTTAAATAACTCATGATGATCCCAGCGATAGACTTAATTGGTGGCGAAGTAGTTCGCTTATTCCAAGGCGATTATAACCAAAAAACCAATTATAAATACACAGTGCAAGAACGCCAACAAACTTATAGTGATGCTGGCGCTACGGTAATGCACTTTGTTGATTTAGATGGTGCAAAAGACAGTACAAAACGTCAACTATCTACCCTTAAAACGGTAATGAATCACCCAAGTATGATTATACAAGTCGGTGGTGGTATTCGCTGTGAAGACGATGTTAAACAGCTACTTGATCTAGGAGTAAATCGCGTTGTCATTGGCTCTTTAGCCATTAAAAATCCCGAGCTAGTACTAGAATGGCTGGAGACTTACGGCGGTGAAAAAATAGTTTTAGCTCTTGATATCAAAATTGATGAACAAGGCAATAAAACGTTACCAACCCATGGCTGGATTGAAGACAGCGGCGTAAATTTAGAAGACTTGCTCGACGTTTACATCGACGCCGGTATTAAACATATCTTATGTACCGATATTTCAAAAGACGGCACATTAACAGGCAGCAATGTGTCTCTTTATTCAGAGCTCTGCCAAAAGTACCCAAGTATTGCTTGGCAAGCTTCTGGTGGCATTGGCAGCCTTGAAGACATTAAATCGTTAATTCCAACAGGTGTTAGTGGGGTAATTTTAGGCCGTTCATTACTTGAAGGAAAGTTCACCCTAGAGGAGGCGATAGCATGCTGGCCAAACGTATAATTCCTTGCTTAGATGTTAAAGATGGCAAAGTGGTTAAAGGGATTCAATTTCGTAACCATGAAATTATTGGTGATATCGTACCTCTTGCAAAACGGTACGCAGAAGCTGGCGCTGATGAGTTAGTTTTTTATGATATAACCGCAAGCGCTGACGGCCGCGTTGTTGACAAAAGCTGGGTAAGCCGTATTGCACAAGTAATTGATATTCCATTTTGTGTTGCTGGAGGTATTAAAAGCGAAGCACAAGCCAAAGAAATACTCACCATGGGTGCAGATAAAATTAGCATCAATTCCCCAGCGCTTAGAGACCCTTCATTAATTACTCGTTTAGCAGACGTATTTGGTCAACAATGCATTGTTATTGGCATTGATAGTTTTTTTGATAAAGACACCAATCAATACCAAGTATATCAATTTACTGGCGATGAAACTCGCACGAAAAAAACCTCATGGAATACCTTTGATTGGATAGAAGAAGTTCAAAAAAGGGGAGCTGGTGAAATTGTATTAAACTGTATGAACCAAGACGGTGTTCGCCAAGGTTATGATATTGTACAACTTAAACAAGCACGTGCTGCTTGTAATGTGCCTTTAATCGCCTCAGGTGGCGCAGGTAAAATGCATCACTTTAAAGAGGTATATCAGCAATGTGATGTTGATGGCGCCTTAGCCGCTAGTGTTTTTCACAAAGAAGTTATCGAAATTGTTGATCTAAAGAAATATCTAGCCAACAAAAGTTTTGAGCCAAAAATAGAGATCAGATTATGTTAGTAACCAAAGAAAATAGTAACCAATTAGCTTGGAAAAAAATGGATGATTTGATACCAGCCATTATTCAACACCAAGATACTGGTGCAATATTAATGCAAGGTTTCATGAGTCAAGCGTCACTATCGGCAACATTAGACTCAGGCAAAGCAACATTTTTTAGCCGTTCAAAACAAACACTTTGGCTAAAAGGTGAAACATCAGGAAATTTTCTAAATGTTAGCCAGGTACTGACTGATTGCGACCAAGATAGTCTATTAATTGCTTGCCGTCCCGATGGCCCTACTTGTCATTTAGAGACAGAGTCTTGTTTTCCTGAGCAGAAGTTAAGCCAGCAAAACTTTTTAAGCCATTTAGAACAAGTGATTGCCAGCAAAAGAAATGAATCTCCAGAAACCAGCTACACTGCCAGTTTATTTGCCAAAGGCACAACTAAAATGGCACAGAAAGTAGGTGAAGAAGGTGTTGAAGTAGCACTTGCTGCTGTTGCTGAAACGAAAGAAGACCTACTAGGTGAATGTGCTGATTTGTTTTACCACACGCTTGTATTGTTACAAGATAAAGACATTGAACTGTCTGAAGTTATGGCAGTACTTCAAAAAAGACATCATAAATAAACGCCCACTAAAAGTTGACGGTATTGTTTATCATTATTTAAATTCAATAAAGAATTCCAATAAATAATGATAAGCAATCCCTAATTTTTAATCACAACATACTATGCTATAACTAGTTATATTATTCTCTAAACAAAAATTAATCATGACAAAATATTTATTGTTTGATTATATAAAGGACTATATTGAACGAATCTCGTTAAAAGTAGTAAGCAAAAAAACTCAATGCTTATTATTGATCATTTTCCTGTATTTCCCCCTATTATCACATGCCTGCCCTAATTCAATTCTCATTTATATTCGTGACGATGTCTTTGTAGATTATCAACAGTTTATCGGAAATAAAGATGTCTTAGCGATTAAGGATTTTTCTGGAAAAACAATCCGAAGAGATGTCGTTGATATGATAATAGCCCAACAGGCATTAAAACTTGGTGGTTTTGATCACAACTTCAAATATGCCTCAGGTAAAGTTAATTTTAGAAATACTAAAATGCTTCAAGAAGGACATTTACTGATCAGTTTCGATTCATATTGGTTATCAGATGCTTTGCCACTTAAAGATAAAATTTATATTTCTAAACCAGTAATTCGTCAAGGAGAATACATCGCCGGTATTTATACCAGTCCTAAAAATACCAAAGTACTAGCGGTAAAAAAATTATCAGATTTAAAAGAGCTAACCGCTATTTCTACCTCAAAGTGGCGAACAGATTGGCAAACATTAAGTGAATTACCTTTAAAAGAATTAATTGACGAAAAAGAATGGCTGAGTATGGCCCGCCTTGTCAATATCGAGTGGGTTGATTTTTTATTAATGCCCTTTCATTCAAGCCCTAATCAATCATACACTATGAATAAAATTACTTTAGTACCAGTTAAAGGGGTTGGTATAGAACTTTTTGATAGTCGCCATTTTGTTATTAGCAAACTACACCCAAAAGGTGAAGAAGCTATAAAGGCAATTAATATCGGTTTGCAAAAGCTCCGTACTAAAGGGTTAATTGTTAATGCTTATACTCAAGCTGGTTTTTTTATCGATAAAAATAAAATTAACATCCTTAACAAACACTAATTTAACTATAAATGTTGACTAAGCCCCGAGTTAATTTATAATTCGTCGCCTAATAATAAATGCCTCTATTTATAAGCTAAGGATTAGCTGTGTTCAAATATTCTTCAATAAAAAAATATGGCAAAAAATTACATCCTGCGTTAACAAAGCGTTATGATAAAAGTTTCTATAATGCGAGTCAAATACGCTCCACTATTTATCAATGCGATTTTAATCCAAAGTACTTGCCTTTAGGTTATTTACTCTTTTTGGAAAAAAACTCTCTGCTTCAAGTGATAAACCAAGAATTCCCTCAATTATGCATGACTAAATATAAAAATGAATTGTGCGAGTATTTAAGTGGCCGTGAGCACCATGGCCATTTACAAGTTTTATCACAGTCATAAATTTAATTGTATAATATAGCTCAG
>JALJPB010000169.1 GCA_022969175.1 Colwellia sp.
GATTGCGCCAACGATATCCCCTGGACGAGCGCCATGGTCTTTACCAACTTCTAAACGGAATGTTTGCCAATCGATGTCATTGCGAACAGTTTTAGGCTTACGTTCTGGTCTGTCACCACGGTTGTCTCTGCCGCCACGGTTATCTCTAGAGTCAGAGCGAGCATCACGACGACCACGACCAGCATCTCTACCACCACGGTCATTTCTATCGTTACGATCATTACGTTCACGAGTTTCACGACGAGGTTTAGGATCTTCTTTTGGTTGTAACGGTTGTTTTAATTGTTTTTGGAATAATAGAGCTGCGGCTAAATCAGTCATCGACATTTCAGATTCATTAGCCATAGCTTCAACAATTTCACGCATCGCAACGATATCTTTATCACTTACAATAGCAGCCATCTCATTACGAGTACGCTCTATACGCTTTTTACCAATTTCTTGAATATTTGGTAATTCATAAGACTTAATAACACCAGAAGTTAAACGTTCATAATGACGTAATGAATACATTTCACGAGGACGTACAAATGAAATGGCTGTACCTTCACGACCGGCACGGCCAGTACGGCCAATGCGATGAACATAAGCTTCGTTTTCACCTGGTAAGTCATAGTTAACTACTAATGAGATACGTGGGATATCTAAACCACGAGCAACAACATCGGTAGCAATTAAAATTGAAGATTTACCTGACTTCATTTGATCAATACAACGCTCACGTTGTGCTTGGTTGAGATCACCATTTAAAGCAAGTGCAGGGTAACCTGCTTTTTCTAATTGCTCAGCAATTTCTACGGTATCGCTACGAGTACGAACAAAAACAATCATCGCGTCAAAATCAACAATTTCAGCAATACGCTCTAGTGCGGTAATTTTTCTAATACCGCTGACTTTCCAGGCGTATTGAGTAATGTTAGCTTTTGCTTTTTCAGCCGCCGCTACCTTAATATGTTCAGGATTTTTTAAGAAGCGGTTAGCAATTTTTCGGATACCAGCAGGCATGGTTGCCGAGAACAAACACATTTGTGTATTATCTGGCACATGGTCAAGTGTCCAAGTAATATCGTCTAAAAATCCCATGTTTAACATTTCATCAGCTTCATCAAGTACACATACTTTTAACTGATCTAATTTAAGACTTTTACGACGTAAATGATCCATTAAACGACCCGGCGTACCAACAACTACTTGAGCGCCACGCTCTAACTGTTGAAATTGTGGACCATAAGATTGACCACCATATAAAGTAGCAACACGTAGTCCTTTCATGTTTTTACCAAAAGTTTCGATTGCTTCAGCAACTTGCATTGCTAGTTCACGTGTTGGTGCTAATACCATCAATTGTGGTTTTCTTAATGATGTATCAATTTTTGCTAAAGCAGGTAAACCAAAAGCAGCGGTTTTACCAGTACCAGTTTGTGCTTCACCTAATACATCTTTACCTTCAAGTAATAGAGGAATAGTTTTCGCTTGGATAGGTGTAGAGGCAGTAAAACCTAATGAAGTTACTGCAGATAATAAATTTTCAGGCAAGCCTAAAGTGTCAAAGCCGATAGCGGCATTGGTTTGATCAGTCATATTAATTTCGTCTTCTCAAGGCAGGTGTCAGCGACATTACTAGAGATAGATACTTCCTAGCTAAATAAATAGTAAGAAATAAATAATTTAGAAAAGCCAACCTGTAACCCGCGTACAAATACGAGGAAACCACCAGGAAGACTTAAAGCGTATTCTTTTACGCTACGTTCTGCTAATACATAGGAGTATTAGCTTGGGAAAGTCTATTGGGCGGTATATACCCCACTCATTAAAATAAAGACTCATCTGAGGAGTTCTTTATTCAGGCGCGCATTATACCGAGGATATAAAAATATGCAAGAACAACCGCTATATTAAATATATATTCGTTGTTCTGTTAGTTTAGCAACTGAATAAATAAAAAGCCTAACATATCATTGTTAGGCTTTTATTTAAAAATCTAGCTTAATAGACTCAAATTAACTATCAATTTCAAACTCACCTTTTACATTTTTAATACGTAAACCACCTGAGCCAGTCTCAAGTATCTTTAAGCCTCCTGCATCTTGCACATCAATATCTCCAGAGCCATCATCAACAGTAACCATACCGCTAACATGTGAAACAGTTAAATCACCAGAGCCATCTTCTATATGAGTATTGCCTTCAACATTTTTAACCGTGATGGAGCCAGAGCCATCGTCAATTTCAATATGACCTTTAATGTCTGATACCTTTATTTCACCTGAGCCATCTTCTATATCAAGGTTTCCGACAACTTCTGTTACCTGAATACGACCTGAGCCATCATCAATAGTTACATTACCGGTAACATTGTGAATAATTAGCTCCCCAGAGCCATCTTTGATTTTAACCGATGAATTCATATTTTTAACTAAGGTATCACCTGAGCCGTCTTCAATATCAAGCATTAAATGTTGTGGCACTAATACTTCAAGATCAATATGGGCAGAATGAGAGTTTCCCGACCAAAATCCTGAATTATCTTTTCTTTTGGCAATTAAATGTCCTGTTGAGCCAGAATCAGACAAAGTAAGCTCATAATCGTTATGATCTTCCGATGAAGTATAAATCTCAGCTTTCACTTGAATCTCTGTTAAGCCTTCCATCCCCTTAATAGATAATGAACCAGCACCAGCTTCAATCTCTAATTCAGAAAGCGATTTAGCATCTAGGGTAAGTTCTTTTGTTAAATGCACATCGGCATATGACGGTGACGCTATCACCACACATCCATTAAGTATAACGAGGGTAGATAATGCCAGAACTGATTTAGGGAAATTCATTGTTTTTACTCATTGTTGTAATTATATAGTGCCCTATTTACTTCAAGTATCGAGCCATTTATTTTCATGTTAAATTTCAACCGGTTAATGAAGTATTTTCTTTTTATGTTTAAAACAATAAATAGAATTTAGTCAAACTGACCAAATTCTATTTATAATAAAAATTAATGAGAAACAATATATTGACTAAGTGTGTCAGGGAATAATCCTAAAAACATGGCCATTAATATCAAAGTAATGACAAATATTTGAGTAGAGACATTTCCCCATAAACCATTGTTTTTTACTAGTTCAGCAGGTTGATTGTTCTCTTTATCGTACGAGACAAACAAAACGAATATCAAGCGTAAATAATAAAAAAGAGCGATACCACTACCGACAATTAATGCCGCGATTAACCACCAAAGCTTAGCTTGAGTAGCAAAAGTTAATAAATAAAACTTACCAATAAATCCCATCGTGAGAGGGACACCAGCAAAACTCAAAACAGCAACAATAATTAATAGCGCTAAAGGCCTGTTTTGCCAAAACAACCCTCGCCAATCTTCAATACATACATCATTTTTCGGTGAACTAATAATAAGAGCGGTAAAAATTGAAATGTTTGCTAAAACATAAGCAGCTAAATAAAATAAAGCACTTTGCCAAGCAAAATTAATATCTTTCACTGAGCTTATTTGCAATATAATAAGCAAATATCCCATGTGTGCAATAGATGAATACCCCAGTAATCGTTTAATATTTGTTTGCAGCAAAGCCAATGCATTTCCCGCTACCATAGAAAAAGCGGCAATAGTGGTAATCAGGTAGCTTAACCCTTCTTGTTGCCCTCCTCCTACAGCCTTCATAGCAAACCAAACTTTTATTAAAACTATAAACATTGCCACTTTAGAAACTGTAGCCATCAGTAAGGTAATAACCGTAGGAGAGCCTTGGTATACATCTGGCGTCCAAAAATGAAAAGGGAACAGCGAAAGTTTAAAAGCAATACCAGTAAAAAACAGCAAAAAACCAATACTATAAAAGTAACTATTGACTACCATGGCATTATTGGTAAATGACGATAAGGCAGAAAAGCTTAATTGCCCAGTTTGACTATAAATAAATGCGATTCCTAACAACATAAAGCTTGATGCACTCGCACTTAGAATTAAATATTTAAACCCCGTTTCAACAGCTAATTCACTGTTGCGGATATAGCCGACTAAACCAACAAGAGCAATACTGATTAGTTCAAAACCAAGAAAGAGACTTGCGTAATGATCACTAACAACAAGTATTGATGCTCCCAAAGTCACCAGTAATATTAACAAGTAATATTCATCATGTACTTCAGTTTTTGATATTAAAAAACGACGACTTAAACACACCACAACTAGGGAGGACAGTGCAATGAGCATAAAGGCAAAGGCACCATAATGGTCTACTTTTAATAACGGCGTAACCTGTATAGCCTCACTAAATAACAACTTAAAATTAAATATAAGCGCAGCAACTAAAATAACTTGGGTTAGAAACTGGATGCTAAGTTGAGATCGTCGCCACGCAATTAGCAATAAAGCAATAACGATACCAAATGAAAGCACTAATTGCGGGGATAGAGCGAGCAGCATAGCTATAGTCATATTAGTTAACTCCTATAAAAGTAAAAGAAGAAAATAATAAATTAGGGAAAAGGCCAAATACCACTAATAAAAGAAATAAGCTACTCGTTATAACCAACTCTCGTGGCGACAAATCGATAATATCGCTTGTTTTGGGTCCTTGAAAACATTGTTGAAATAACAACATGCCATAAATAGCCGAGCCAATAAGTCCCAAAGCGGCAAAAATGACCATCACTGGAAATACTTGATATGCACCAACAAGTGATAAGAATTCTCCAACAAAGTTAGCTAAACCAGGTAAACCAAATGCTGCAGCAGCAAAAACTAGGGCAAACCCGCCCATACGTGGTGCACTATTCCATAATCCGCCCATCTCATTTAAATCTCTAGTATGTAAGCGAGCATAGATCATTCCTGCCATAGAAAATAACGCTGCACTACTTAACCCATGGGCAATCAAAGTTATAATGGCCCCTTGATACGCAATGGCATTAAATGAGAACAGAGCCAACATCACAAAACCCATATGGCTAATGCTACTGTAGGCGATCAACCGTTTTAAGTCATGTTGCGCAAAAGCCATTTTTGCACCATATAAAATGCTAATCACGCCAAGCAGTGCTGCAACAGGCGCAAACTCTTGGCTTGCTTGTGGAAATAAAAATATCACAAAACGAATTAATCCATATGCGCCAGTTTTTAGTAGAACACCTGCTAATAGCACACTGCCTGCAGTAGGTGCTTGAGTATGAGCGTCAGGAAGCCAAGAATGTACCGGAAATGAAGGTAATTTAACGGCAAATGCAATAAAGAAACCCAACATCAAGTAACGAGATAGTTCTATCGGTACATTTAGCGCTAACCAGTCTTGATAGAAAAAACTAATTTTTCCCGTCTGAGAAAAGTGAAAATAGGCCATGGCAATAATTGCAACCAACATTAACAAACTACTAACTTGGGTAAATATAAAAAACTTTATTGCAGCAAAATGACGATTTTCATGACCCCAAATAGCAATTAAAGCCGTCATGGGCAATAACATAACTTCCCAGAAAAAGAAGAATAAAAACAAATCTGTCGCAGAAAAAACACCTATTATCCCTGCAAAGGTCGCCAAAAGGTTAAAGTAATAGAAGCCGGTTTTTTCAGTAATCTCTTGCCAAGAAACTAAGATACAGACCAGTGCTAAAAATAAAGTCAGTAGCAATAAAACAATACTTAAATGGTCAAGCGCTAAAGCATATTCAATGTTTAAGCTTTTGATCCACGAAAGCCTTGTTATTACGGTAAGTTTACTAAAGCTCAGTGGCGATGAAATAATTGAGGTAATAAAGAATACCAAAAAGCCAAAAGCTGAATAAATGGCAATCCAGCGGGCACTATTTTTTTTAACACCTTCCATATACCAAGCAAGAATGCCAGCAATAATAAGACCAGCCATCATAATTGTTATCATCATTAGTGATTACCTCCGAGCCTAGTATCGCCAAATGCAATAACACCAACAAAACATATTACACCTAACCCCAATGCCGCAGCATACCAGCGTAACTTACCATTTTGCATCGCCGATAACGCATCATGCCAAAGGCTGACATACCAAGCGTTAAGCATGATCAGTTGGTCGATAACATCTAAGCGATTAACTTTCGCCAACCAACAATAAGGTTTAACTAATAAAAACTGATAGAGCGTATCAAAACCTAAGCCGTTACGACAAAACTGTATCAATGCAGTCTGTTTTTCAACAATCGCATCACCATTATTTTCTCGATAACTTTTAAAGTAAAACCAAGAAAAAGCAATACCTATAAATGGAGTAGCAATAGCTAAGGGATGCAACCAACTAGGCTCTGTTTCACGTTCAATCAAATTAAGCCGCCAAATAAGGACAATACTGCTAGAACGATTAACGCTACCCTCATCATGCTTGTACCACCAAGGGGCTCATGCTGGTTATGGTTATTAACTTGTTCTCGCTCTTGGCCAAGAAATGCTAAAAAGAACAACCGACAACTATAAATACTGGTTAGTAGCGCACCCACTATCGCACACCACCATAAACTTGCACCTGCAGTAGGCGATGACCAAAGTTCAGCAATTATAGCTTCTTTTGAGAAAAACCCAGAAGTGCCAGGCAAGGCCAACAAACAAATCAATCCAACAAAAAACAGTCCAGTTTCAATCGGATACTT
>JALJPB010000017.1 GCA_022969175.1 Colwellia sp.
AGATAGCGCATTACATATGTTCTTACCTTTCCTAAGAAAGATAAAAGTATTTGTTTTGCATGGACATCATTTATTAAGCTGTTTTTTTGTTTCCGAAGAAACTATGTAAAATCAACATTAATGTGAGTGTCCACACAAATTGCATGATAACTAATTGTTAAAGAACGTTAACTCAACTTTTAATAAGAGGGTTAACCGAAACAAAATCTCATTCGCTTTGCTTCGTTGCTGCAGGCCTTGCCTGAAGCGAGATGCGCATTCTACGCGTCTCAGTTTTGATGTCAACGTTTTATTTAATTTAATTTGAAGTTTCTTTCGAAGCTTCTTACTACATTAAAAGTAAACGTTAAGTTAAGCTTTTTAGACAGTATCTGAAGAGTTAACTTATCAAAACAGCTCTTTGGGTTACCCCTTGGAACTGGATGCGCATTCTAGACACTTTATAAAAAGGATCAAGTAATATTTTCATTATTTATTTTGTTTGAATGAATATTGAACTAAACGAGCGCTTATCGTACTAATAAGGTAGGATCATCTAGGATCCTCTGTATATTTTTACAGGAGATTTATCTTATTCAATAGTATATGTTAACTCTCCACTAGAAATAAAATACGTAAAGTTAAATATTGCCGTTGCAATAATTGATAATATCGAGAGCGAAAATGAAACTATTTTTTATTTACTTGCTGCTTGGTTGTATAAGCTTAGGTGCATTTGCGAAGGATATTGCAGTAGATAAACAGGAAGTATTAATCACCCAGTTACTAAAACAGCAAGTAAGGCAGAACATTTCAATTCAGCATAGTGTTAGTGCTATTTTAAAGCGTTACCCTGAAAAAGTTCAGTCGGTATTAAACGCTGCACTGCATTTGTACCCAAACAGATACAAACAAATAATGTTGGGGGCAATCAGAGCTGAACCAGCTTTGACATGTGATGTTGTGGAATTAGTGATTAAAGCTGATGTTGCACCGAGCGATAAAATTGTTGCAATAGCTGTTGGTGCTGAGCCTGCCTATGCTAGAGAAATTGTCACTATTGCAGCAGATCAAAATCCTGATCAAATTGCTGACATTGTAAGAATTGCCATTGTGACTGAACCTTTCGTTGCTGATAGCATTATGGACAACTCCATGCTTAGTTACCCAGAAAGAATGTTAGATATATTAACAGCTGCAATTAGTGCAATCCCCGATCAAGTATCAACTTTAGTTTCAGATACCTTAGCTTTATTCCCTGAAGATGCCAAAGAAGTTGTTACTACTGCAGTTAGTCAAAGTGCATCTCATCATTCTCATAGTATCGTCAATGCAGCTGTACAATCTGGACTTAGTAAAGAATCAGCAATAGCTGCAGCTATTGAAGGTGGTGCTGACAAAGCTGAATTCGCCAAACAATAATATCATCCTCAATTAGACTGAGGCTATACTTGTCATATGGTTATCCCAACGTAGTGTTGGGAAATAGCTATCTTCAGTAATATCTGTGTATGAGGAAATACCTTTAAGCACCACACCTTTGCCACTTGAGGCAAACATTCCTTCAGTGGTTAACGCTAAACCTGCGCCATCTTTCAATACTTTTTTTCCTATATAACTATTGGTATTTAAATCCCAAAATGAAATCAGGTTTGCCCGTGGGCAACTGATGGCGACCGTTTGGTTTAAGTCATCAATGCAAACACTCGCAGTATATTGATTAAAACTACGCCAAAGTTCTGGTTTTGCTAACAAATATTGCAAAGAATTTTCACCTTGGTGTGAAATTATCAGCGGGTTAATATCTGTAGACGCTCCCTGATATTGTAGACCCGCAATAACCTTACCTTTTTTACTAACATCTAAATGCCTGATGCTTAGATGACGATTATCTAGCCTAAAACTATCAAGCACCTTGCCACTAGCTAGTTCCAAATAAGTCAAATTAGGCTTCATTGTTGCTAAATTGAGTCTCTTTCGATGATGGTCAGGGTGTGTTTGAATTCCGCCATTGGCAATCACTAAAATTTCTCGCCCCGTCGCAGTGCTAGGCATTATCTTACATTGATGAGGGCCTATACCACCTGAATCAAACTTATCAAGTATTTGGTAAGTATCGCTATCGCGGACAACTATTACCCCCTGGCCTGTTTGGTAATCATTTTCTGTTGTTAATAAAACATTATTCTTTTGTGAGAAAACACCATGGCCATAAAAATGCCTGCCCGATTGTGTTGTAATATGTTCAATAATTTTACCCGTAGAAAAGTCAACGACTAATGCAAACATTCCGGGACGACGAGCAAAGATAATAGCTTGCCCTGGCTTGTTTGGTATAGCAATAGCATCATGGCCACGAGCGGGTAGCGTTACTTTGCTAATAAGTCTCCCGTCAGTGGAAAAAGCCGCGGCATAATAATTACTGTTATTATCGCTGCAAGCACTTACCAACCATTGACCTGTTTCATTTTCTGTATTGCTAGAAAATAAGTTTTGAGCAAAAGGCAATGTTACGCCAGCGCTAACAGCGGCACTGGCAATTAAAAACTGACGTCGATTATACATCGGTTAAGATCTCGTCACTAAAAGTTATATTTAATGCCAAACATTAATTGTTGTGGTTTTCCTGGCCGAGCACCAAAGGGTCTCCTGGAAACAATAACCGCTTCGTCGGTAACATTATCTAAACGACTATATATACGAACAGCGTCGTTTAATTGATACCATGCAGACAAATCAACTTGAGTAATTTTATCAGTATAAACACCTTCTAATTCGGTACCGGTACCAGAAGCTTCTCGCATTTCTTTGACATATTTAAACAAAGCCGCAATTTGCCAATTGTCACCTTTGAGCCCAACATCTAGGCTTAATTGATGTTCAGGTAAATAAGGTAGCTCATCGCCGGCACTAACATTACCCCATTGAGAAAAAGTTGAATTAAAGCTATTTTGAAATTCAGTATGGGTATAGGTGTACGCTACGGATACCGGCACCTCAATTCTTTTAGTTAACATTAAACTAGTTCGTAAGCTACTTTCTAACCCATAGATGTTAACTTCACCACCGTTAAAATCAGTATCTAATTCATCTTCACAACCATTAGCAAAAGTACAAAAGCCTTTTAAGTTACTATAGTCATTAAAGAAACCAATCATTTCAGCTTGAATATCATCATTACTATAACGCATGCCTAATTCATAATTCCAGCTTTCTTCTGGATTAATATTATTTGCTTGACCAGGACTATTTGGTACAAATCCTTTATTGATGCCAAACAAAAACCCCGCTTGTTCTGTCAAACTATAAAACAGTCCTATGCCAGGTAAAACTATGGTATCTGCAGAGTGATTTGAATTACCTTTTTCTGTCTCATCAAGGTAGTCACTCGCCTCGCCTTCAATGTATTCAACCCTGACGCCAAAAGTTGTTGTTAATTTTTCATGCACCAATTTAAGGTTTGCGTAACTAGCAAGGGCAGTGGCCGTATCTTTATTTAATGTTGTATCTTCAACAGGTTGACCTGAAAGTACCATCTTTTGGTTTTGCATAATATAATATGTTACCCGATGGTGCCGCTCTACTTGATCTTGATGTAGACGCAGACCAATATCTAAAGTAGTTTCAGTTACACCCCATTGGCTTTCCCAGCTAAGTTTTGACTCTATACCTTGAGAGAAATATCGACGGTCATTTAAAGTGAATAACAAAGTCTCAGCATCAGTTAACGAGTCGCGATCCCCAGTTAAAACTTCCATAAACCTAGCATTCAACCCGGTTTCTGGTGATGATAGAATAGTTTGCATGCTACGGTTACTGTTAAAACTGTTGAACCTATCCCAGTCACGGTCAAACTCTCGATGATAAACTTGCGTATACAAACTTACAGTAGGGTCTATTTCAATGTAATGTGATAACTGTACTTGGTAATGCTCCCAATCCATTTTATCTTTTTGGCTAGCAAGGTAACGCTGATTGGAATTTTGATAAAAATCAGCATCGGTTAAGCCTAGATAAGTTTCGTTGGACTCTTCTTCTGAATAGCCTATTTTTAACTGCCAAAACTGATACTTTTCATCTTTGTCATCTGAATAGCTAGGTGTATAGTTTGCTTTAAAGATAAATTCATTTTTTTCAAAACCAGTATTATCACCATTTGGCAGTTCTTTAAAACCATCAGAGCTTAGCCGAATCCCCTCAAAAGAGATGCCGATGTCATCTTTGTTCGATAATTCAATATGATCAGCAAAGACAGCGTGAATCTTTTGATAATTGTCTTCTCCGTAAGCTAAATCAATTTCACCCTCGCGTTTCTCAGCAATAGGACGAGACACCATGTTAATAGCACCACCGACGGTGTTAGGGCCATATAAAATAGCAGCAGGTCCTTTAAAGACTTCTACTTGAGTCATACGAGAAACACTAGGAAAATAATAAGCCGCAGGTGCCGCATAAGGAGCAGGAGCAATTAAAACGCCATCTTCCATAATAGCAATTTTACTACTACGCTCTGTAGTTGCTCCACGTAAACCTATATTTGGCCGTAAGCCATAACCATCTTCTTCGCGTATGTAAACACCAGGCACTGATTGTAAAACCCGATGAATATCATCAAATTCAAATTGATCTAGTTGCGCTTTATCAATCAAGAATGCAGAACCTGTTGCAGTAGCAAGTTGATTCTTTTGGCCAAAAATACTCACCACTTCAATTTTTTTATCGGCGCTATTTTGCTCTACAGCATCAACTTTAGTGGTTGAATTATCAGCTGCTTGCACCACACCAACCATAGCAAGAAAGATGCAACTACATACCAGTTGCGTTAATTTAAAATGCTTCATCGTTAATCGCCATCATTCGAGTTAAAGCCAATGTTAATATCAGCTGCTTGGACAAACTCTATAGATACAATATCGCGAAGTTCACGCATTTTTTGGATGGCATTTTCTATCGCTACTCTTCCTTCAGCATCATTAAGCAAATGAGTATAAGAGCCTGATAAGGATTCAATGGTAGTGATAGCAATCAAGACAGCATCAATTTTATTGATCATCTGTGTTGCTATGGTATCTTGTGCTAAAAAATCAATTAAGATTTCATCGAAACCATGTCCTTCACCATTGGTATATATTTCCTTAAAAATAGTAACATTGGCTTTAATACTCACTAAAGCTGCATCACTTAAATAAAATTCGATTAAGCTAGCGTCGTCAGCAGTATCAAGTGGAATCAGCATTTTATCGTCTTTAACTCGCTCTATTTGCTCTAACCAATTGGTAATAAGCTCTTCAACAGAATCTTTTACGCTGGTGAACTCTCCCGTACCTGAAATCACGCTATTGACATAATTACCACTATCAGCATGCCACTCTTGATAAACATCAGTACTGATATTTTTAACATTCTCACTAATGGCCTTTAAGACTTCACAACGTTTCGCCTGATTATTACTCGCACTGGTATTTGTCAGGCTGTTTTGAGTTGAAGTTGGAAATAATAATAACTCAAGAGCGGGAAGCCCTTGTCCACCAACACTTCTACTAGCGATATAAGCAACATCAACAACCGCAGGCTCAGCTAATAAAGTTTCAAGATCTCTTGTGACTATATTTTTACTGTCAGGCCAGAATTGTATTCTTAGATTACGATTATGATCGAGTATCGGACCAATTCTTACCCATTGAGCTTGTTGCCAGGCTAAATTAAGCTCACGCCACGCCGAACGTAAGCTTGTTAAACCGTTTTGTGTCGGGTTATTTAAGTCACAAAAAGTTTGACTCGCTACCGCCATAACTTCGCTGCTCAGTTGAAGCGTTAAATAATTAGGTAAGATAACCTGGTGACTTAAATCGGTAAGCCAAGAGGTAAACTCATCATCAATAGTTCCTATAGGAGGTGTGGGCGTCGTTGGAACTTTAGGAGTTACCGTTGAAGCTGAATCGCTGCCACCACATGCACTAATAGTCAAACTTAAGGCGGCACAAAGCACAAATCGGCTAGAGATTGCTGTCAATATCTTTACATCTACCATTTTATTTCCTAAATTATTTTTCAACTTAACTAAACAATTATTCGTTGAGTTAAGTTATGATTAAATTGAAGACAAAAATTTTACTAACGCTTGTCTTTCAAACTGATCTAATTCAACAAAGCGCTGTTTTATATTTTCAGCCTCACCACCGTGCCATAAAATAGCTTCGGTGATATTACGTGCACGGCCGTCATGTAAAAAGCGCTGTTGTCCAACAACTTTCTTCTGCAAACCTATACCCCATAACGGTGGCGTGCGCCACTCTTGCCCAGTAGCATTTACTTCATTAACATTATCACTAAGTAAACGGCCCATATCATGTAACGCTAAATCGGTATAAGGCCAAATTCTTTGATTAGCTAATACCGCAACCTTATAATTTATATCGGTTTGATAACTTGGGGTATGGCATTGCTGACAGCCTAATTGATAAAATAAAGCACGTCCTTGCATAGTATCTTTGGCTATTAGATTTCGTGCAGGTGGCACAGCTAATAGCTGATTAAAACTAACCACTAACGCCAGTAATTTATCTGAAATTTCGACTTTATCGGTATCACTACGAACACTTGTACCCAATACAGCTGCCTGCTGGCAATTTAGCTGCTTTGCAGTACAGTTTTCTTCGGGGAATAATGTGCTGGTAATACCGATATCATTACGAAATGCAGCTGCAACTTGCTGTTGTAAATTGGGGTGCCTTGCTTTAAAAGCAAAGCGTCCCAAGGCTAATTCGCCGGTTTCATAATTCATTACTCGATTATATTTGGCTGAAATTCCATTGTTATCACTGTCATTGATATCTTCTTGGCTCAACAAGTCTTCATCTCGAATAGCATCAAGCAATCCGGCACCAAATATATTAGGGGCAAGGCGTGGTGATAATCCTATGTTTTCTGCTAATTCGCCATAAGCTAAATCGGTTAACTGATAACTTGGTTTTAACAGCTCATATTCTGTACCATCGAGAAACTCACCGGTTATTTTTTCATAATTTATTTCAAGAGAAGCCTCTGCAAAGGGCATTACACTCAATTGTGCATGCTTAAATGGAATACCTTTTGTTTGTATTTGATCGCCATATACAGGGTCTTCAATTAAACTATTTGCTGTTAACTTTTTTTCTACCAAGCCTAATTTAATGACTAAGGCTAACGATGAACCACTGTTTATTGATTTAATAAAGCCGCGACTGCCATCAATATGGCAGCTCACACAAGAGCGAGTATTAAAGAGTGGACCAAGGCCATCTCTATCTGCAGTGGAACTTGGCGCAATTACCCAGGGATCTTTGAACAAAGAAAAACCTGTCCAAAAATTAAGTTTTTCAGTTGAACTTGCAGCTTTCCCAGGGTTAACAAACGTTAGTGTTGAAAGCCGCTTAGCGGTCATAGTGCCACCAGGAGTGGCTTCACTTTTATGCCAAGCAGGGATATTCGACTCTGAACAACCAACGACCAACAAAACAATGCTAGTTGTTAATAATTTCGTTAAAAATTTTTTTTTGTTAATTCGTTTTATTTGACTTACCAAAACTACCTCGAACACATGTTTAAAGCGATTGCAAAAATAACAGCACTTTTTGGCGTTCAGCTTGGCCTAAATTCATAAAGGCGTCTTTACTTGTTGCCGCTTCGCCGCTGTGCCACAAGATAGCTTCTTCAATCGTTCGAGCTCGACCATCATGTAAAAATGTTGCCCTTGGATTAACAGTTTTTACTAGGCCTAGCCCCCACAGTGGTGGTGTTTTCCATTCACTTCCTGAGGCATCCCCTTGAATCAAGCCATCAGCCAGGCCTTGGCATCGCTGGACATATAAACATTCTTGACCATCACTACAACTCAGTTTATCAATAGTTTCTTTGGTCACCGTACAAGAGCCACCCATGTCATGTAACAATAAATCGGTATAGGGGAATATAGTTTGATCTGACAACATAACAATTGGCTTTGCATTTGGCTCTAAAGACAACAAGGTTAGTTCGCCGAGAATACTACCGGCAGCTTCACCAGTAACATGCCTAGGGGTATGACAACCATTGCAGTTTACTTCAAAAAACAATTGTCGACCTTTAACAATTTCATCATCCCACTGTTGCGTATTTTCATCATAACCACGGCGAACAGGTGCGCCTAATACTCGATTATAAAACTCAACTAAAGCCAATTCTTTGTCTGAGATATCAGTTTCTAGGTCTACTTTATCTTCTTGGCTGGCAACAAACTGACAAGATAGCTGTAACTCAGAACAAGGCTCATTGGTAAATACACTGGTGGTCATGCCCATATCACCATTATATGCACCAGCGACCTGTTGCAATACCGAAGGGTTTTGAGCTTTATAAGCAAACCGTCCTAATTTTTTTTCTCCGCTAATCGCATCAATAACCATTGAGGCGCGTCCTGAAATACCATCGTTGTTGTTATCGTTTTCATCAACTAAAGCAATAATATTTTCTTGAGGAATAGCTTCTAACAAACCAACACCAAAGGCATTTGGCGCCACTCGAGGAGAGAAATGAATATCTTCAACAAAAGGACCAAAACTCATATCTCGAATTTTATAAATAGGATTGCGTAATTGGTAACTAATGCCATCAGGGTATAAGCCATCAATTAATTCATATTCAATATAAGGATATGCTTCACCATATAATTGGTCGCCATTTAAAGAGGCGTCATAGACAGCAAGCCCTGAAGCAAGATCAATTGAAAAGCTTTGATGTGAAAAAGGCTGAAGTTGATCACCATACATAGGATCCGCCGCGCCAGTACTGTCGCCTAGTTTAATCAGCATAGTGAGCATGGCTTGGTCAGGGGATGCTGGTAGATGCCCTCGACCATCACTGACATGACAGTTTTGGCATACTGGATTATTTAACAATGGGCCAAAACCTGAATGTTGAACACGGAATAAATGGTCTCCGGAATTAAAAAAACCCGCCATTTTAGTATCATCATCGATCATATCCGGCGCCGTACCAAAAGCTTTATTATTGGCTAGAAAAACCGTGGCATCGCCGGCTGACAAATATTCTAAAATATTAATTTTGTCAGCAAATAAAGGCTCTAATCCGCTATGATCGACTGTTGGTTCTGTTGGTATAGGTAAAGGAGCGGGGATTGATTCTTCGCTGCTAGTGCTGCCGCCACAACTTGTTAATAAAACGCTGGCTATTATCAGGTATACAATGGTAGTTTTTTCAATGTTGATCATAGTAGGACTTTCATTATTATTTATTTTAATACAGATCTGTATGGCTAATATGTAGGGCTGATATTGTTTTAATCCTGTTTAAAACCAACAAATGGGCTCCTAAGAGCCCATCATACTAAATAGTAATCATTATTAATACGATTTGTATTAAATGGTTTTTTTAACCGCCAATATTTTCGTCTGTATCTTGCTTTAAATCACCAGCGGTTAAACTCAATGCGTCAATTACTTGCTCAATATCGTCTGTTTGAGCAACTAATGCAGCAATAACAGCTACCACATTTGGCTGCTCAATATTTGTACTAGTTAATACATCAAATGGCGTGCCAGTTTTTGCTTTAGTATCAATAACCGCAGCAGCTGACATAGTCGCTTCAAGTGATGCTCGTAGTTGGTTAGCCAGTTCATGTTCACCTGCAACAACTAACAGATCATAAATTGACGCACCACTAATCACTTCACCATCAATGCGAGTATATTGTGCGTTATAAGAGTTTTGCACACCTTTAGCGTTTAAGAAAATATCGCGATGAGTATTGTCACTAAAACAAGAATGCTCATCTTCTTGTGAATTGGTCGTTAAGGCAATATTAATACGCTCACCAGCTAATTCTCCAAAACTCAAGCGACCCATACCTTCTAGTACTAATGCCAAGGAAGCGTCACCACCGTTAACAAAGTCATCATAATGATTGCCCACAACTGCTGGCTCCCAAGCTTCAACAACTGAAGTTAGATCTTTCACCAAAACATCTGAAACTACTGTTAAGTATTGTCCACGACGTATACATGTATTAACAACTACGGTATTACCAACACCTGATGTACATGCCCCATCAAGAGCATAATCGGTCACTGGACGTTGACCTGGTGAATTATCACGTATACCAGCGCCAGATAAGTCTTCGTTTAAATCTTGACCCCAAAGTAAAAATTCAATGGCATGGTAGCCAGTAGTTACATCAGCATCACCATTGGCTTCAAATAAACTTTCTAATAGTGCAACATCAATAGTGTCAGTCCCTGAAATAACATTCGTGCCAACTAAAGTAGCGGCGCCACTATCACCATCAACTGGAGCAACATAATCAATTACCGCTTCGCCTAAAGGCCATGCATTAATCGCACCTTCTACAGCTTCGATAGGTCCATCACGAAAGCGATATACTTCCGTTTGGCCATAAGGTTCACGTGAGTTAAGCCATGCACTTTTTGCATCATCAAAGTTACTTTGGCTTGGAGTAGCCACAAATGTTGCGATTGCATTTTGTAAAGAAATGGCTGAAATGAGTGAGTCAGAGTATGCCGCATAGGCAATATTAGCATTACTTTTAAGCACATCATTTGTAGTGACAAATGTACTAACACCATTAGTTCCATTAGTGCCATCAGCACCATCTGAACCGGCAATACCCGTAGAGCCATCTTCACCGTCATCAACACAAGCTGTTATAGTTAATGCAATTAGAGCCACTATTGAAATAGATTTTATCTTACTAAATTTCATGTCTTCCATCTTATTCTAAATGATAATTGTTCGTATTGTAATTGTCATTACCCTTTGTGTCTAGATAAAAAATGCTTGTCAACAATATATTTGTTAACAAAAGTACTCGTTCATGTGTATAATTCGAGCAAATCTAAAAAGCTTGTATTCATAAAAATGGTATAAGTAATACTTAGAACCTAAGTGCACTGCATAAGGTTTTCAGTTAAATAAAAATTAATATTTCCAAAAGCTGTAGCTCTATGGATCTATGCTGTTTTAATAAATCTTACAGGGTTAAGTAAATGAAAATTATGTATATTGTGCTAGCCGCTTGTCTAGGCATTTTTATTTTGTATTTCTTATTTAATGTTTACTTTCTCAAAGAAAATAAGCTCAACGGTGCACTCAATATTAGATCGAGAAAAGATGCAGTAAAATTTTTACTACTGGGTTTCTTACTTGTGCCTTTGTTGGGATTTTCAATTAATAACCACATGGATCAGATGGTTGCTGAGTCAAAAGGCTACAAAACTTTTGAACAAATGGCTGAAGTAACAAAAAAAGCACAAAGCTTTGGCTTAACTTTAGAAGCATTTGAAACAGTCATGGTAAAAGCTAAAAGGTCGGGCTTCCATGATTACACTAAATACACTAATCATTTATTAGCTAAAGAGAATGGTTATGATAACTACCAGCTCTATAATAGTGATTTACAATTTTCAAAGAGCTATGGTTTTCCATTAGCCGTTTATAAAGTAGCAAAAGCAGAGTCTGATTCATTAAACTATGAATATTTTGATGATTACTTAATTTACAAAGAAAAATCTGGCTTAGAACAAAAGATTAAGATTATTGGTGCTTTATCTGGAAATTATACCATCGAAAATGTTCCTCTTGGCATCAAAAAAGATCAACTTCTGAGTTTAGTGAACGACTGTAAAATTAATAAAATTCCAAGTTATAGTTTTCCGGTTACTAAAACACTAGCACCGAGAAACCAAGCATATGTTAATCACTTTTTCCCCGCAACTAAAGATAGTTCAAGTGGTTTTGGCTTAACAGCTTACAGTTTAAACTTTTCTATCATGCCAGGATTAGATTTACAGGCTATTTCTAAATATGAAATGAAATGTGAAACAAACCGCTACGACTTATGGTTTTTAAACTCTGATGACTCTTTAGTAATGTATGAGAAATCTATTAAATTACCTCAACGAGGCTATGCCGCCACCTTAACGCAAATTGAAGGAATATTAGCGGATAAATGTGATTCAGAAGTTACTATTGGTTTAGAGATGACATTTGATGAGAATGGTCAAAGAGATATCAAAAACTTTTACTGTAAAAACTTTCAAGATTATATTTTAGCCACGGTAGTGGATGGTCCAACAATTACTGGAGTTAGACAAGATCCAGCGATTAACATTGGTTATTTAAACAATCGTTTATGGAAGAAATACATCAATAATCTGCACGCGATTAAAAATGAAAAAAGAAAATCTCAAATGTCTAAAGTTAAAGATGAACAAAGTATTATGGAAGACCGCATTTAACTAATTCAATACTGACAGTATTGAATTACCTTGGGCAGATATTTCTGCCCTTTTTTATTCCTTACTAAAATTCAGATTACCATATCCCCTACTCCTTAATAATAACTACATAATAGTTTTTATTTGACAAATGGCACATAAAAACTATTATGTAGTTATTAATTAATTCTTAATGGGCTATAAATGGCGAACAAACAAACTTACTTAGGTGAATTCGAACATTGTGTTTTACTCAGCATTATTCAATTATCCGAAAATGCATATGGTGTAACCATTAGACAATACCTAAAAAATTCGATAAAACGAGATGTAACCTTAGGCGCGCTATACACGACTATTGAACGCCTAGAAAATAAGGGGTTAATTAACTCTTGGAAAGGGGCAAGCAAGCCTGAGCGTGGTGGTAAAGCCAAGCGAATGGTCAAAGTAACGGCACAAGGTCTGCAATCTGTAAAGGAAGCTAAGCAGCAACTTGAGTTAATGTGGAAAAATATTCAACTGCTTGAGGTTTAAAATGAAATATACCTTAATAACCATGTGCAAGTCTCTTATTCTTCAATGCCTGCCAAATAATATTAATGATAATGTTTGCGGCGATATTGAAGAAGAATATAACCAACTAACAGCGGGAAACAACTCTAAATTGCAAAGCAATTTATGGTTAATCAAACATACTTTTATCACTTGTGGGTACTTTATAATGACAACAAATAAATTATGGGCACTTTTAATTTCAGCATTTAGTATGAGTTTATTCATGATGATGGCATTAGCTATTATTTGGCTGTCTAACTATTCAGACATCTCAGAATTTAGCGAGCAGTTCTGGCAACAGTTTTCTTCCGGGGGTTTACACCTAGTTTTTTTTGAAGCAAATTTTTGGCAATATAGCTTACAATCTTTATCAAAAGGGTTCGAGTTACATTTATGGTTTGATGCAACAGCCTTTATCTACAGTGCAATTGCTCTTTTGATCATAGTCAAACTTCATCATAAAAATAATCAATCAATTAAGCAGTTTCTAAGTATATCTATATCTTTAATGCTACTACCTTACTTACTTGGCAGTATTGTACTTGCAACTAAAAACATACCAATGATAGAAACGGGACCGATAATTGCCACCATGTGGCTCACTATCTTTTATCTGATCATTCCCATTAGTTTTCAGTTAATACAAAAGATTAATCACAAAAAAAAAGGATAGGATTTCGATAGAAATATATAATATTTTTTTCCGTATCGTTCACTGAACTTCACTCAATTTTGTTGAATGAAGTTCAGTGAACGATACGATGGCATAAATTATACTTTATTTAATAAAACTATTGTCTGGAGTACCTGAAAAACACGCCAATATATAGGGGTAGTCATGGGTAATATAATAGCCATAAACCCCATTTACCAACATACCATTGCACTCATCTAAATCACCTAACCCTTCAACATATTCATAGTCATCACGATAAGTTCCGTCGTAAATTCCACCAGGATCACCGACTCCAGCTGAGCGATCACCAAATTTTAAACGATAACTCGATTGCGCTTTGCGAACAGCCCCTTGATCGTCAAAATTAGAGCCAAATATAGGAAAGCCATCAGCGGCAAAACCTACAACAGGGGATTCTTGGTTATCGTTATCATCAAATAATGCCAAAGGGGAACCATGATAATGATATGTACCATCGGGTTGTGCATGAGCATTATGAGAATCAACGGCAAAGCCATTAGCTTCAAACATAGGATCATAACGCCAAGGTTGGCTCATTTCATTACAACCAACTTTTCCATTACCTATGCCATAACAACCAGCCGCTAGTAGGTCTACTTTTACGCCATTAAGCATAATAGCGTTATCTACTTGCAACGAAATGCTGGTTGACTGTATTGCGATAGTCGGAGAAGTTGTAATTTCAAAAAGATCATTTTGCACACTGACGTTATTTGGAAAAGCATTGCCACCATCATTAAAATCATGGTTAGGGATAGCATTGGTTTGGAAGATACATTTATCCCCTACTTGAGAGATTTTTAAATCACCATAAAAGACAAGACCATTGTTTACATCATTCACTGTAGAGGTAAATTGTTCAATGTAATCAATGCAGTTTTGGCTTTTACTATTCAAAATCGTGTTGGTGATATCGATAGGACTAATTGATTCACCGCCATGAATGAGTTCTGCAAAATGTTCTAAATTAGTTAACTGTTCGAGCAACTCGGTATCAATAGTAGGTAACAAATTAATTGTTTCAGCAAAACTATCTACTAATGAAAATAGCTCTTGAGTGCCATTATCAAATTCGATCAGTTTGAAATTGTCAGAACGAGTTGTCCACCCCGTTACACCTTCTGACTTGTACGCTGTATAGACATAATTTCTGTCATAACTTCCCTCATCTGATAAAAGTGCTTTAAAGCTTTGGCTATCATGTATTTTAGTTTCAGTTATCCCTGCGATATTAGCAATTGTTGCAAACAAATCTGTCGCAGTAACTAAAGCATTTTCTCGCTGATTAATTCGTGAAACCCCTTTACCAGAAACAATAAATGGGGTGGCAATGCCACCTTGATACAAACTACCTTTAGCATGTGAGGCACTGTAAGTTGTAGCATCAATGACACCTTTGGGTGTTCCATTATCACCGATAAAAATAATAATGGTGTTTGCGCGGGTTTCCTCATCAAGAGAATTGAGTAAACGTCCAATCTCAGTGTCCATTGCCTCAATTGCAGCTAAATAATATGCACGCTTATTGTTATTTATGTCTGAATCCGTACCTGGTAAGTCTCGCTCATGAAGTGACTCTGGTGGTAAATGAAACGGAGAATGAGGTGCTGAATAGGCAAGCCATACAAACCAAGGCGATTGTTGTTCACTTATCCAGTTAGCCGCTAAATCGGTAATTTTGGAAGAGTGATATTCTGTTACTGCTTCTGTGACCCCATTGATGGTTAATGGCCAATCGTAATAATCTGATAAATTCTCTAAATTACCCGCATAGTGATCAACACCTACATCATTGGGATGGGTATCACTGCCACTGCCTGTACCTAAATGCCACTTACCAAAGACGGCAGATTGGTATTGCTCTGTGACTTCGTTATGCTTTAAGTACTGTTGCAGTATTTCGTGATCCGCTGATAAATTCGCCGGCAGAGATTCTATGCCGCTATTCACACCAAATTTTCCAGTGATAATAGTTCCCCTAGTTGTAGAACAAGCAGGTGTTACCCACATATTTTCAAAGGTAAGACCTTGCTGCGCCAATTCATTTAAAGTAGGAGTGAAAGGTAGATCTTCACTTAGACTATATTGAGCTGATGCATCAAGCCCTTGATCATCCGAGATGATAAATAACACATTGGGTGCTTTATTTTCATTAATTGGTATTTCTGTTTCTGGAGTTTCAACTACTTGAGGTACTGTTTGAACACTAGTCGGTTCATCATTACTACTACCACCACAACTTACTACTAGACCAATAATAATGAATAAATAGAACATTCTGCTTTTGTACATCACCAACTACCTATTAATGAATTGCAAATACCATTTACTCTCTGTCAACTGAAGTATTTGGTACTTATGAGATATAAAAATTGTAGCAGAAAAAGGTGTAAAGTTAAGGGAACTGAAGCTTTAAGCGAGTAAAGTTATGTAAATTAAGTAATAAACAAATACCAAGTTCTATTGCTAATCTTGAACCATTTTACTCATCAATAATTCAAATTCAGTTTTAGTTTAATCTGCTAAATTGAAGGTTTATTGACAGAGAAATAGATTTAGATTTATTTTAACTTTTAACCAATTGATATCAGAAAAATTCAATAAGGTAAAAAGATGATGATATCCATCAATTATTGAAATTTGCGTTATACTTATTGAAAAGTGAGCAATTGTATCGAGTTATGAAAAACCTACTGCCTTTCAAAAAAATTAAATATAGATTTGATCAGGACAACAATTTATTTTCAGTCCGCTCTAGCTCTGAAATATCGTACACAGATATACTTGTTCATGTAGGAAATTTAATGGAAGAAGACGAATTTCATGTGGGTATGAACGGACTCTATGATTTTAGCCAATTAGAACGACTCACCGGCGATGTTGATATTTTTCACTCCACTGCGGACGCAATGAATAATAAGAACATCATATTTACCGCCGCTAAAACTGCTATTCTTGTTAAAGAAAAGCGAGGTGATATATTTAATGCTTTCTACAATTATACCTTAATGACAAAACCTTCATTGATCGAATACCGTGTATTCTCTCTTGACGAATTAGACAAGTTATATGAGTTTTTGACCATAACTGAAGAATTCCATCTGAACAATTAATTCAGTTTTAATTTCAATAAGAGATACGGTTGATCTTGTTACTAACAGGTAATAAATTCAAATATCAACCACCCCCATCTTTATCTGTGAAATTGAGCAATAGACACTTTTATTTGTTTAGAACCCTAAACACTCTTCTAAGCTAACTTGAATTTTTTATAAATAATTTAAGTTAATTGTGAATAAAGTAAAAGGCACGAGGTCACCATCAAAAGCCCTCCCATCATTTGATTAAACCGCTTTAACTTAAACTCACTATCTAAGAATATTGCTGCTTTATTACCTAATACAGACCAAGAGAAAAGCGATAAATAACAGACTAAAAAATAAACCATCGAAAAAGTTAAAAACTGTTGATGACTATTCGGTGAAGAAAACAAAGAAACGCCAGCCATACAAGCTATCCATGCCTTAGGATTTAACCATTGTAATAAAAAACCTTGTAGAAAAGTTGGTTGTTTAAGATCTTTAATAGCTAACTTGGATCTTGATGTCGCTATTAAATAGCCCAGATAAACAATAAATAGCGAACCAAAAACTGCCAAATATTTAAGGAAATAAGGATATAAATCAATAATTTCAGTAAAGCCTAACCCAATGAATAACAACAAAAATGTGAAACCAATGGTGCCACCCGAAACGAACGAAAATGTTTTACGCACGCCATAATTTACTCCTGATGACAAAATGACCATATTCACTGGCCCTGGTGTAATTGACATAACCAATGAGAATGAAAACATTGCAATGAATACCGACATAACTATTCCTCTGAATTTTTGTACACTATAGCGCCACTTTATTCATCAGATAAGGTGCTACAATTAAACTTCACTGTTCTAAATGATTAAACAATCAAAATAATGATAGATGAATTACGATCAATGGCAATTTTTGCTGAAACGATAAAACAAGGCTCTTTCAGAGGTGCGGCAAAAGAGCTAAAGCTTTCGCCTTCAGTTGTTAGCTACCAAATTACACAATTAGAAAAGTCTGTTGGTGCGACTTTGATATACCGGTCGACAAGAAATTTATCGTTATCTTCAGAAGGAAAGGTACTTTATCAATATGCGTTAAGTATGATAACAGCGGCTCAACAAGGCTTAAGCCAACTAACATCAGAACAACATGAACTAAGAGGTACTTTAACCCTCACACTTCCTTCAGCCTTAATCAAATCAGATATAAATATAAAAATAGCTAAGTTTTGTAGATTGCACCCTTATTTGAATTTAAAATTAATTTATACCGACAATAGGCAAAATCTAATTCACAAAGGCATTGATCTAGCTTTTAGAGCCGGAAAAATGGATGACAGTAACCTGATGTGTAAGCGGATCGGTGACATTAATAGAAAGTTAGTTTGCTCTTTGGATTATTTCAAAGAAAATAATCAGCCAACTTCTGCTTCCGATTTAACAAAATTGAATTGGATAAAGCTGGATATGCTGCCGAATCACAGAAAGCTGATAAACTCTGATGGTGAAAAAAGTGAGATTAGCTTTGAAAGCAATGTAAGTGTAAATAGTGTTGAAGCTATGACTCAGCTTTGTATTAATGGTGTAGGGGTAGCCACCCCACCCGACTTTTTAATCAACAGTGAACTTAAAAGTAACCATTTAGTTGAGTTGTTACCCGAATGGCAAGTTGAATCGATTCCTCTATATGCGGTTTGGCCGAATAATATTTTTCAAAGTAGTAGCGCAAAACGTTTATTAGACTTTTTATTATAAATAATGCATTCCTAAGGAGTTAGTCCATTTTACTTACCACCAGCCTATACGAATATCCATCATGCGTTCAATTTCACCTTGAGTAATTGAACCATAGATGACCCATTTTGATTTATTCATCTAATCATTTGTGCGACGGCTTATAGGTTATTTAGCGCATTAATCACTATTTGAACATCGTCATCAGTAGTTGACCAGTTACTCAGTGCCGCTCTAATAATTGGCTGCCCTTGCCAGCTTCCAGGCGTTAAAAATACTTGCCCAGATTCATTCAGTTTAGCAATGCATTCATCGCTAGACAGATTTAACATTGCTAAATTGGGTTTGAACAAGACGACATTTAATTCGCAGGGTTTAATCAAGACAAATTTATCTGACTCGTTTAACCAAGTTGCTAAGATTCCTGCCTGATGGATATTAGCTTTTATATTTTCTCTCACGCCATTACGGCCATACGCCATTAAAGTAGCCCAAACCGGAAAAGCACGAAAACGACGTGAATTCTCAATGCCAAGCGACATAAAGGGAATATCACTTTCAGAGCCAGCTAAATAAGGCGCAGTAACTTCACAACAGGCTTGCAGTAATGGAAGGTGTTTCGTTAAAAACACACCACAATCATAAGGCACGTTCAGCCACTTATGACAATCTAAGGTAATGCTATCAGCATGTTCTATGCCTTTAGTTTTCCCCTCTGTTCCTGAAATTAACCTTTCAAAAATGCCGAATGCAGCGTCAACATGAAGCCAAGCATTATACTTTTTACACAGTGCTGAGATAGCGATAAGATCATCATAATCGGTACCTGTTACCGTGGCTGCACTGGCAATGACAATTTTGCTGTGAGCGCTGCACTTCATCAATGCTTTTTCCAATGCCACTACATTCATTGATTCTTCATCGGTATTACATGAGATAGCCTGCCAATTATCTTGGCCAAATCCAGCTAAGCCTAAACTTTTAACCATGCTTGCATGTGGTGTAGCGCTAAAGATACTCACTTCTAAGTACTTCATGCCTGACTTTGCTACGTCAATTCCTTGTTGCTGCCCGGCATATTGGCGCGCAGTAAACGCAGCTAACAAATTTGCAGCAGTTGCCCCTGTGGTAAAGATACCTTTGAACTTTTGTGGCAACTGAAATAGTTCGCATAACCAAGTTAAAGTTTGTTGCTCTATAGCGGAGGCAACTGAGTCACCTCCTTTGGAAACATTTTGATTAAATGTAGTAACAAGCCAGTCGGCATAAGTAGCAACAGGGTTAGCACCACCGGTAACAAAGCCCCAATATCTGCCACCATTGCTTGCTGATAGGCTAGGTTGCACGCTAGTTTCAATAAACTGATCGAGCTTTTTAAAGCTCATCCCCTGTTCAGGAAACTCAATAGCCAAGGGCTCTAACTGCTTACTGGCCACATCTCGTTGGTTAAGTGTTTGATGAAAAACAGAAAACTGACGTGATAGTGCGTCCAATATTGTTTGGTTCATTTGGGGAGAATAGTGCATGCTGAGTTTCACTTTATTGAAAGATGTTATTAGTTTATGCTTAACAGAATAAGATAACAGATACAGATTCCAACAAAAATTAGATAACAGATGCGTGTAACAGTAAAATACATAACACTTGCTAGACAGGTTATTGCTAGTATTGAAAAAGGGCATATTGAGGCAAACTCAAAATTACCTTCACTTAGAGTTTTTTGTCAACTGCATTATATAAGTATGACAACTGCACTTGCTTGTTATCGCTATTTGGAGCAGCACGATTACATTATTGCCGAATATAAAAAAGGCTACTATGTTCAGCCAAAAAAAACTGAAAAAAGGATCGTAAATTTCCCAACATTTCAAAGCTCTGTTAGGACAAAAGTTATAAGGCCTGAATTACAAGCTGATGTGATTGGCAGACCTTCTTTAGCTACCGCACAACTTGATGCAAAGTTAATTGATGATGCTATGTTAAAACGCAGTTTTAGAGCGATAACTAAACAGGCTGATTTCACCTTGAAATATGATGAATCTCAGGGTAACCAAAGACTTAGAGAGCAGCTATCAAAACATTTTAACAGCCAAGGGTTTTCATGTCCCCATGAAGACCTTGTTATCACTCACGGCTGCCTTGACGCAGTTTTAATGGCCTTGGAATGTGTTAGTAAACCCGGTGACGTTATTGCTATTACCTCGCCTTGTTACTCAGGATTATTAGACTTGTTATCCGTTTTGGACAGAGCAATATTAGAAATACCCAGTACCGCTGAAGGTATTGAGTTAAAACAGTTAGAGCAAGCAATGAAAGGGAAAAAAATCACCGCTTGTTTATTAACTGCTAATCATCAAAACCCGACGGGCCACAGCTTGAGTAATCAACAAAAACAACAGTTAGTTGAACTTGCCACTCAGTATAAAATCCCAATAATTGAAGATGACGTTTTTAGAGAAATAAGTCATCAACGAACAATACCGCTACCTTTGAAATACTTTGATCAACATGGCTGGGTAATGTGGTGCAGCAGTGTTTCAAAAACCTTAGCCCCTGGCCTGCGAATTGGTTGGTGTTTGCCTGGACGCTTTAAAAATAAATATATTCAGCAACGCATGATACGAACACTTGGTCACAATCAGCCAATACAACTAGCCTTGGCCGATTATATTGCCAATGAGTATTACGCAGCTCATATAAAAAAGGTTAACCGAGCACTAGCCGTTCATTGCTCTGATTATATCGAATTTTTACAGCTTCATTTACCTAAGGAGTCAGAGATATTTATACCTAATGGCGGTTTGGTACTTTGGATAAAAATTTCGAAGGTAAATACGGAAAAGCTAACAACAATATTATTACAACAGGGCATTGATATTAAATCTGGAAACCTATTCTCGACAACTAAGTTATATCAAGATTGTCTGCGATTAAATATAGGTCAAATCCCTACTGAACAAATATATTCGCAGCTAGCGTTATTATGTAAATTGGTTCAATGTGAAACCAACAGATAGGAATATCCATCATTTGTTCAATTTTACTATGGAATTGAGCCACTGAGGACTAACGAGTTACATTGTGATTTAATTTTAGGTGTCGATTAGCCATAGTTAAATTAGTAATCATTAATATTCAGCCACATAAAATCACCATTAACGAGTCAATAAAGCTATGAACGGACGACTGAAGTTTTGCACGCTATTTCAATAAAAAGTATAAAATCACCATTTTCAAAATTATAAACTGCTAGGTTGACTTAAAATAAAATTGGCTTTAGAATCGGTTTCAGGTTGCAGAGACGCCTTTTCCGCCAAAGATGAATTCACTCTGATATCCAATATTAAACGGTTCAATACGAACTAAGTAGGCTTTGCGGAATGCCATTTATACTTAGAGGAATTGAATTGTGACTTCACAAAAAAAATCTCAGATAAGATCCAAACTCGATACTAATAACCCAATTATTTTACCTATTAATAAATTAAACCGACTCTGGTTTTGTCAAATAACTCTGTTGTTAATTTGTTTTTCTGTCTTCAGTAAATACAGTCTATTGCCATCATCTACTTTTGTCACAAGCTGTGATTTTTCGCTGGCTGATAGTCTTTCCTTCCATGTAACAGTTCAACTGAAATAGGATGACATAATGGAATTTGCATTAAATGAAGTTAAGACACAAGCTAAAAAGTTGTTAAAAGCAATCAGAGTAGATAGCGAATTACTGCCAAAGATGGAGCTAGCTTTAAAAAAATTAGGTTTATCATTATTAGATGAAATAAAGCTAAAACACTGCTTAACTATTGTCTCTCAACAACTAGGTTTTGATAATTGGCACCATGCTCGGGATGTTTTATCTGGCAGTAAAAACCCCGTTGAGGCTTTAGATATGGGAACATTATTCTACCCCAAAGGTGCTGACAGCTTTATCAATGAGTGGTTTGCAAATTATCAACAAGCTAAAAACACCTTGTCAGAGCAACCAGCAGGAAAGTGGCTACTTCCTTATAAAAACCAGTTTATAGTGGTAAAAAAAGACTATATTTCAACATTCAGGCTTGATGCAAATTTGACGCTATTATGGCCTGATATCGACCATAATATGGTTGAAGGTTACAAAAGTATCGCATGGGATAAATTAACTTGTGAGATTATAAAAAACAGATCAAGAAACTATTAATTCTAGCTAACTATAAAATGACCAAGATCGACGGCTGATCTTTCTTGGTCATTTTACTTACCACCAAGCTCTTTATACAAAATAAGTAATGGTCCATCATCCGCTCAATTTATCCTTTCGCGATGGAGTCATCTAAAATACGCCTAAATATTCTTTAGCTAGTTTATGAGCTGCGTCTAAGCTCAAATTGGCCGTGGTATGTAAATCAGGTATCACACCAATTTCCGCCCAATTTGTATTTGTGGTTGGGTGCAATGGAATAGCTATTGGAATATTTAAACTGATGTAATCGTTTATTTTTTGCTTTTGCATGACATAAGCAATACCCATTGTTTCCTCACCGACGATAACTGCTTTTCCTAGATGCTTAAGGGTGTAGCTAAAAAATTCCCCCGAACTTGAAAGAAACGACGATGTGAGTATATAAATGGGGAAGTTATGCTTAAACTTATCATTGCCATGATTTTCGAGCGCTCTTAGTATTTTTCTCTTATTTTGTTTGTCATACAGTATTTCGCTTAATATTGTGTCTTCTTTGGCAAAAAAACTCATTAAATATTGAGCTAGAGATATCGATTCCCCCTCTGCATCACGTAAATCGATGATCAATGCGTCCACCTTAGACAGTTTTCTTAATGTGCGAAAAACCTCTTTTTCTGCCTCAGGGTGTTGATAAAAGTGATTCAGCTTCATATAGCCAACATTCCCTGAAAGGATGTCTACATTATGAATTCCAAAATTTTCCTTGTGATCTAATTCACTTTTGTCTTGTGCTTTTTCAATAATAAAGAAAGGTTTAGTTTCAACAATATCGAGGTACATATCACCACTAACATTTCGCATAATTGCATTAATGCTTATTATAAAAGAATACCAATCACTAATTCCGTCAAACTCATTTCTGGTTAATTTCTGTTTCAATTCCTTTTCTATTAACAATGCTTTTTCTGGATAAATATAATTTTTGTCTAAAGCATTTATTACACCGACTATTCCCAGCTTTATTTGATGTTTAGTTAATTGTTCATTTAAATTTTCAACTTCTAATGCCGATGCTTGCAAAACAACCATGCTTAACAAAAACAAGTTTAGGAATAAGAATTGTTTCACTTTTTTCATTTTATCTAATCTCATATATAAAGAAATTTTCTCAACAAACGTCATTTAGCGAGTTTGAATAAAATAAGTGCCAGCTTTACTTGGAGTCATGGCTAAAGCTAGCAATATACCAAGGACTATTAAAGCTTAAGAATGAAGGGGTTTATTGAAAAAAATCAAGGTTTATTATCATTTCGTAAGGCTAAATATAGCAGTGTAGCATTAGCTACATATGCATAAGAAGTGACTGCTGATCTTTCTTAGTCATATTACTCACCACCATCAGATACGAATTATCCATCATCCGCTCAATTTCTCCTTTCGGGATGGAGCCATCTAAAATAATCGAGTTCCAAGAAGATTTATTCATATGATAGCCGGGGATCACCGACGGAAAAATATCACGAAGCATCACAGCTTCATCAGGATCACATTTCAAATTCATCCAAAAATGTGTTTTCGCCTCATCGCTAGTTTTAGCACTTTTTGCCGTTGAACCGTGAGCAATGGTGGCAAACATTTTATTTTTAACTTTGAATACTTTGACATCATCACCGAAGGGGTAATAAAGACTGGTTTCAGGCTTTGCCAGTAAATAGGCTTGTACTTGAGTATCATCCATAGGAGGGTTCGCCATTAAAGTTAATAATGTAAATATTTAGTTTATTGTAAACAACATAAACCTTGAATAACAATAATAATTCGATTCAGGTTACTTTATAAATACCCCATGTAGCAAATAGGTTAAAAGCTATGAGTTATTTCAGCCCATGCACTTAAACCTTCAATGGGCAGACGAGCCAACACAGGTGACTCGGCTATACCCCTTAAATGGTTTTGGTATGCACGGTTAAGTAAGTTGTCAATACCCGCACGGAAAGTGAAATTTGAGTTAACAAAATATTCCATATCTAAATTGAGTAAAGCATTGCCTGCTGTGGTTTGTTCTTGATTTGTAGCAGAGACATCAACTTGTGATGAAACTACAATAGCGGTTTAGTTGGTGATCAAATTGGCAACAAGCGTAACGTCTACTTCTAATGATGTGTAACAACCTTTAACATAAAACTCACCGTTATATTGGGGATAATAGATGACAAATACGCAGAAAATGGCACTATAGACTGATAACCATTCAAACTGCATGTTTTACCAAGTTAAAACTCTCACATAATGAATTGTCTCAAGCATAGCTTGGCAAAAAATAATAAGGATTTTCAATGAAAGGTTTTATTACCTTAATATTACTAGTATCAACTAGTATCAGCAGTTTTGCTGTCGAGCAAGCAGAAGAAATATTTAAGCAACTTGCCCCTTCTTTATATCAAATTCGATTAATTGATAAAGCCAGTGGTGAAAAGTCTTCAATCGGCTCGGGCTTTCAAATTAGCAGTGATGGCATAATCGCCACCAATTACCATGTGATTTCTGGTTTTGCTCGCCACCCTAACAAATACCGTATTGAATACCTTGACCATCAAGGTAATAAAGATGAATTAATATTACAGAGTGTTGATGTTATCAACGACCTTGCTTTGGTAAAGCGTAAAACTGACGTTGACATGCCGTTTTTCAAACTTGCACAACAAGTACCAATGAAAGGCCAAGAGTTATTCTCCCTTGGAAACCCTCACGACTTAGGCATGATTGTTGTTCCCGGTACTTATAACGGTTTAAAAAAAGAATCTTTTAATGACCGAATTCATTTTACCGGTTCTGTTAATTCAGGTATGAGTGGCGGCCCAGTGGTTAACGTTCAAAGTGAAGTGGTGGGTGTAAACGTCGCAACTTCTGGTAATCAAATTGGTTTTTTAGTACCCCATGACAAATTAGTGACTTTGTTTAAAGCTTTTAATGCAGACAAACCTACCAGTATTGAACAACAAATAAGTGAACAGCTTTCTCAAAACCAAGAAAAATTAATTACCACCTTACTTAATAGCCCATGGAAAAATAAAAGACTTGAAAATGCTATTATTCCAACAATAGATGTGCCTTTTATTCGTTGTTGGGGCGACTCAAATGCAGATAAAAGTGATGCATTATTTTTTGCCGCCGTTGCCAGCTGTTCATTAGACGAGAATACTTATTTATCTTCAAATTTTTTCACCGGCAGTATTCAAATGGAATTTCGTTACTTACAGGCAAAGGAGTTAAGTGCAAACAAATTCTATCATTTATACGAACAGCAAATTCAACGTGCAGTCCCTGGTAATAAAGCAAGTAAAGAAGATGTATCAGAGTTCCAATGTCATCATGATATCGTTAAACCCAATAATCAAACCATCAACAGTAAAAGCATCTTTTGTACCCGAGCTTATAAAAAATTCCCTCAACTTTTTGATGTTTTATATTTAAGTGCTTCCATTGATAAAGATAAACAAGCCTTAGTGAGTCATTTTACTATCGCGGGTGTTGAGAAATCGAATGCTTTAGCATTTACCCGTAAATTTATGGAGTCTATTTCATGGAAATAATCATTGAAGAAATAAGTCGTGGCCATAAATTAATTAGCCAGCATAAGTTGTCAAAGGATGCCATATTAATTGGTAGGGGCTATCAAAACGATATTATTTTATCTGACCCACACATTTGCCCAGACCATTTACAATTAACATTTGATGGCGAACATTGGCTGATTGAAGATCAAGGGACTATCAATGGCAGTTATCTTGAAGATGGCAAAACTGGCCTTAATAACCATATAATTAATTCAGGTGATATTTTTAGCATTGGTAAAAGTTTACTGCGTATTGTTTTTGTTAATCACCCCGTTGCCGAAACTGTTCATTTTAGTGCCTTCGAAAATTTCATTAATATTATGCGCCACCCGGTAATGCTAGCATTAAGTATGTCTGTATTCGCCTTTGTAACAGGCTATATTTTCTATTTAAATAGAGCTACAGAAGCTAATTTTAGTCAATTTTTAGCGCCCGTAATTGGCATGAGTTTACTGTTCTCTGCTTGGCCTATTGGTGTAGCCCTGATGTCTCATCTCACTAAGCACGAAGCACGGATAATGACTCAATTAGGCATTAGTTTTGCGTTTTTCAACCTGCTTTGGGTAAGCGATATTATACAAAATATCGTAAAATTTAATTTTTCGAGTAATTGGCCACTCAGTAACCTTTTTTCTTTAATCCCGATAGCTTTAGCCTTTTGCCTTTTCTGGCTTAATAGCTACATTGGCTTTCATATGACAGCGCGTCGTAGAATAGTTGTTTCAGTTGGCCTGACATTATTATTTTTTGGTGGCAGTTACTTAGTTCAACTCAGTAATAAACCCGAATTTAGTGCCCGTCCACATTATGATGCTACGATAATGACACCAGGCTTTATGTTTATGCCCAGTAGTGATGTTGATAAGTTTATTCTTGATAGTGAAAAATTATTCACTAAAGCACAAAAAGCAGCAGCAAAAAAGAAAGGTGAATAAAGTAAAGCAACAATTAGCCATCAGGCTAGTGTTGTTAGCTAAATTTAGGAAAAAAAACTGGGGAGTTTTTCAACTTCCCAGCTTTTAAAATTTAAGACGACTTAAGACGAACTTAGGTTACTTACACTATGGACGTGGAATTAAACCCACAGCATCATAAACATTAGCTAAGACCTTACTTGCTCTTAAAGATGCTTTTTCAGCACCATTGCGCATTACTTGTTCTAAAAATGCCTGATCTTCACGGTATTGATGATATTTGGTTTGAATTGGCGCCAACAAGGCAACCACAGCCTCAGCTACATCCCCCTTTAAATGGCCATACATTTTATCTTCGTATTGTGGCACCAACTGCTCAATACTTTGATCTGTGGCACATGACAATAAAGATAAAAGGTTTGATACCCCTGGTTTTTCAGCCAAGTCATAATAAATATTTGCTTGTTCATCAGAGTCAGTTACTGCACGTTTTATTTTTTTGGCAATTTTTTTAGGATCTTCTAATAAACCAATAAAATTTCCAGGATTAGTATCTGATTTAGACATTTTCTTGGTTGGCTCTAACAAGCTCATTACTCGAGCGCCGTGCTCAGGAATGTAAGGATCTGGAACGGTAAATACTTCACCATGAAGATTATTAAAGCGAGTAGAAATATCTCGAGCAAGTTCTAAATGCTGCTTTTGGTCTTCACCAACCGGCACAGTATCTGCTTGGTATAATAATATATCGGCTGCCATTAATACCGGATAAGTAAACAACCCTGAATTCATATTAGCTTCAGACTTTTGTGACTTATCTTTGTATTGAGTCATGCGGTTAAGCTCACCCATTTGGGTATAACAATTTAGTATCCAATTTAACTGACTGTGCTCAGGCACATGAGACTGAATAAAAATAGTGCTTTTTTCAGGATCAACACCACAGGCCAAATATAGCGCTAAACCATCTAGGGTCGCTTTTCGTAAATCTTCAGGGTTAGGCCGTACAGTAATAGCATGTTGATTAACCAACATGTAATAACATTCGTGATCATCTTGCATGTTAACCCATTGCTTAATGGCACCTAAATAATTGCCTATGGTTAACTCACCAGATGGCTGACAGCCACTTAATACAATTGGTTTACTCATGATTATCCCTTATTTTATTTTTTAATTTAGCTAGCAACTGATGCAAGTTCTGCACGCATCTGCTCAATGACTTTTTTATAATCGGGTTGTGAAAAAATAGCAGAGCCCGCAACAAACATATCTGCACCCGCTAAAGCAATTTCTGCAATATTATCAACTTTCACACCGCCATCAACCTGTAATCTAATGTCAAAGCCACTGGCATCAATTTTCTGGCGAACTAAACGAAGTTTATCAAGTGTTGATGGAATAAAAGATTGCCCACCAAAACCTGGGTTGACGGACATTAATAAAATAACGTCGATTTTTTCCATAACAAAATCTAAATAATGAAGTGGTGTTGCTGGATTAAAAACTAAACCGGCCTTACATCCATGTTCTTTAATAAGCTGTATAGTGCGATCTAAATGAACACTCGCCTCTGGATGAAAGGTAATAATATCAGCCCCAGCTTTTGCAAATCCTGGAATGAGACTGTCAACAGGTTCAACCATTAAGTGCACATCTATCGGAGCAGTAATACCATAATCTCTTAATGACTGACAAACCATTGGGCCGAAAGTCAAATTGGGGACAAAGTGATTATCCATAACGTCGAAATGAACAACATCGGCACCCGCGGACAAAACATTTGCAACATCATCCCCTAATCGAGCAAAGTCTGCCGAAAGAATCGAAGGAGCAATTAAAAATGAAGACATAAGCTGAACCTAATAAGTTATCGTTTATAAAATCTGCGCGGCATTATAAACCATAAGCAGACAATTTTAATTTTTTATCCTTAATTTATAATTATTTCATCATTATTTTGTTGCACTTTTTTTGCTCATCCCCTGATAGAACGCACCACTTTGATGCACTTTTCAGAAACATCAAAATTACTGTATGTAAAAACCATAATCATAACCACCTGATATTACTACACAAACACAAAGCATAACTTATAAAACAAAGCTCGGCACTATCTTTGCTTTTTCACTATCAGACGAAAATATAATAATTAACTTAAAGAGATAACCATGAAAAAAAAACTATTAAGCATCGCACTTACTTCATTATTAGCAACAACCTTCATTTCAACGTCTGCAGTTGCTGTTGAAGGTCTCAGTACCAATGTTGGTTTAGTGTCACAATACTTTTTCCGTGGTATCGCCCAAACCACTACTGCATCAGCAAGTGCCGGTGTAGATTATGAGACAGGAAACTTTTCTGTTGGTGCATGGACAGCTGATGTACAAGATGGTTTAGAAATTGATTTATACGGTAGTTATAGCTTAGAACTTGATAGCGGCCTTGGCCTTAGTGCCGGTTTTACTACCTATCAATATACCGGTGATTTTGACTCCGCTTATAACGAAGTAAACCTAGGTTTATCTTATAGCTTTTTCTCTGTTTCATATAATGTCGGCCAACACGAAGAAGATAAAGGGTTAACTATTGAAGAAGCCGATTACGATTTTCTATCAGTAACTGCCGAATACGAAGGATTTTATGCCAGTTACGGTACTTGGGGTAAAGACTTTGACGGTGATTATGTTGAACTTGGTTATGGTACCGAGGTTGCTGGATTTGATATCGGTGTTGCAGTAATCGCTAATTCAAAAGAGCTTGACTTAGAAACGGGTAAGGGTGACGAGTCTATCGTTTTTAGCATTGGTAAGTCTTTCTAGATGGTAAAAAAAGCTGCTACTGACATTAAGTTGCTAATTGGTTATACTTCAACCGAATAGCAACTTACTCTCGGAAAATTCATGTCAAAACGGATAATGACAAAACTCAATGTTTTTACTTTTGCTGTCTTTTTGATTTTTGGCCTAAATAAACTTCACGCTGACAAACAAGTTCACTTAGCTCAATTAAGTAAATCTTGTATGGCAATTGAATCTAATTTGCCAATGAATCATGCCGCTCATCCTTGCAGCAGAGTATACTCTCCAAATGAAAGTCTATGGTCATGGTTATCTGGCGATAGCCAATCAGCCCACCTGCATTTTTTAGATTTAACCGAACTTATTCAAGCTAACCTACATTCATTGAGCAAGTAAATGACAGAGAAAAAGAAAACATCTCACCTTGATACGGTAAAAAGTGTTGCTGCTGCCTTTTTTGGTGTACAAAGCGATAAAAACAGACAACAGGACTTCAGCCAAGGAAAGTTAAGTCACTTTATTATTATTGGTATTTTAGGCGTTATTGTTTTTATCGGTATACTTATCGCCATTGTCTCTTTGGTACTTCCTTAAGTTAGCTTCCTTAGCTTTGTAATGTCGATTGAACTACGGACTCACTTTCCAAATTTTGTCAGACGCCTCAAGATAAGTTGCTAAAGCCGCTGAACCATACCACTCAATAACCTCTGCCGCTAAATAGTTAGCTTTAATTGCCGGATCAGAAAGTAAAATTTCATTTGCCTGATCAATACTTGATACATCTAAAATAAAAATGCCTCGATAAGTTTTGTCATTTTTCCCTAAAGGTCCAGCGACAATTAATTTTTTCTCATCAACTAAACGACTAATATTATCTATGTGCCCTTTAAAAGCTGCATTTTTTAGTGTTTTATCGGTAGAAGTATTACTGCCGGTTTTGAGAATAACTAAAACAAACTTTTTCATACCATAATCATCTGCACCTAAATCAGCCGCTAATTTAGCATCATAATTTGGGTTGGTATTTAGCTGAGCATTATCGGTATTAGCCAAAGCTGATATTGAGACAAATATTAACGTTAGTATTAACAGATTGTTTTTCATTTTAAATCCTCTTATCCATAATTTCATTCAACAAATTAGTAAATGTAGAATATCCTTAAGACATTAAACATATAGAGATTTATTGGTATATACAAACAAAAAAAGGTGAGCATATGCTCACCTTTTCTTTACACTTATGAGTTATATATTTCCTAGAAAGGGATATCATCATCAAAATCAATTGATGGTTCTTGTGGGTTTACTTTAGCTTGCTGGTTTTGTTGTGGTTGTTGATAACCACCCTGCTGCTGTTGCCCTTGTTGAGAATAGCCACCAGCTTGTTTTTGTGGTGCTTGCTGGCTTTGCTGTGATTGATAGCCGCCTGACTGTTGTGAAGCTTGCTGCTGCCCTTGTTGAGAGAAGCCACCTTGTTGCTGTGGTGCTGCTTTATTATAAGCTGGCTGCTGTGGTGCTTGTTGCTGCCCTTGTTGAGAAGAGAAGCCACCTTGTTGTTGCTGTCCTTGGAAACCACCTGATTGACCAGAAGGTTTGCCGTCAAGCATTTGCATTACGCCATTAAAACCTTGAACAACTACTTCTGTAGTGTATTGATCTTGGCCTTGTTGGTTTTGCCATTTACGTGTTTGCAATGAACCTTCTAAATAAACTTTTGAACCTTTTTTCAAGTATTCGCCGGCAATTTCAGCTAACTTGCCAAAAATAGCAACACGATGCCATTCTGTTTTTTCTTTTTGTTCGCCCGTTTGCTTGTCTTTCCAACTATCAGAAGTTGCAACGGTAAGGTTGGCTACTGCGCCACCACTTGGCATAAAACGAACTTCAGGATCTTTACCTAAATTGCCTAAAATAATTACTTTGTTAACACCTGCCATGAAAGATTCCTATTCGTTTGCGGTAAATACATTACCGTCTATGCCTTAATTTTTAGTAGATCGATTCTATACCAATCTTGCCAAATAATCCTTATTTTTGTCTTTTTTTACGGTAAAAAATGATTAATTTTTTTATAATTATTTAAGGTGTTGTTGCATCACAATTTTAATATCATCTGGAATTTTCTTTGATGTTTGCTCTCGGTAACAAAAATGCACCATAACAGCCGTGCCTGACCCACATTTTTTATCATTTTGCCAAAGCTCCTGATAAACATCAAAAGAAGCACCGCCAATTCGACTGATATAAGTTCGCACCTCAATAAGGGAACCATAAAAAATCTGGCCATGATACTCAACGGTGATTTTGGCTAAAATCAGTTGCCAGTCTTTGATATCTAATTTTGGCATAAAAAGTTTAAAGACTGGATCTCGTGCCCCCTCAAACCAAATAGGAACCATAGTATTATTAACATGCCCTAATGCATCAGTATCACTAAAGCGAGGTGTTATTTGTTCTTTAAACATGGTGTTATCCATTAAAATTTTAGTGTAATTATTGTAACATGCACTTAAGATTGATTTAAATCCTTGCGACAAAAATGATAGGACTGACTTAATAGAAGTATAGCCAAATACAATTCATGAAGATTTTTCAACTAACTTTATCAAGCAGTTTGAGCAAAGCCAACATCAGCAATGCAAGTTATTTCACCCGCTTGTACTGAAAAACCATCATGTTGTATACAGAGTTATTTTTCCAGCTTAATCAGCTGTATATCAATTACTTTTCAACACCTTGATACAAAAATTCCGACAGTTATAACCGCAGATAATGTTGATAAAATTGGCAAGCCCAACGCGATAAATATTATGCGTTATATATTTCGTTTAGGCTCTTTTACCGTCCAAAAATATATTGGCAATAAGGGTTACTGGCATTCTGAGATTTTTCCACAGACCGGCACGAATGATTCATGACACAGATTATTGCTGGCTATTATTTATCTAAATGACGTTGAAGAATGTAGTAAAACCGACTTTTATTATTAAGATAAATCAATAAAACCTCATGCCGATACTATGATCGGTGGCACATTGCAGCTTTACCCATACCCGTAGAGGCAATATTACTGTTTCTTCTAATAAATAGGTAAATTTCTTGGTTATTATTTAATCCAGCTGACAAAGTTTATACCACACCAAGATAAGGTGTTTTGGAGGAAAAACTATCCACCAGCAGATACGTAGATGAAAGTTAAACACGCCCTTAGCATTTGGACTATAGTTATAGATAAGGATAGGATTTATAATAGGATTGTAGTTATTATTAAAGTTGTTTTTTCAGTTAAGCTTATCATTTTATTATTGTTATTTCTCGGTGTAGAGCAATTTGCAAACGCGAAAGAAGACACCGAACTTTGCTTGAATAATAATCCTACCATAAACTTCAAGCCACAACCTATATTTGATGAAAGCGACAAAGATACTCTTTTTTTTCACCGATGGGCGAATGCCCTACACATTACCACCAAAGAAATTGCGTTAAAAAATGAAGCCGCTTTTTTTATAGTTCAATGTAAAAAAGGTCCTGCTGAATTAGCCGAATTAGAACGCCATTTACGTAGTAAAAAATACATTAGAGATGCTTCTGTCAGCTATATTCAAAATGAAGAAAATGGCAAAGATATTGAGATAAAAACTTGGGATACTTGGTCATTAATGCCAACAATCAGTTTTGGCCGAAAAGGCGGTGTAAACACCTACAGTTTTGGTATCAAAGATCGAAATTTATTAGGGTTAGGCATTGACGCAGAAATTGAATCTTATACTAATGTTCAGCGCTCAGGCTATAAGTTCATAAGCACGATTCCACTTTATCAAAAAATGAATACCAACCTCACGATCAAATTTGCCGACAATGACGATGGCAAACAGCATGCATTACGCTTACAAAAATCTTTTGCCAGCTTTAGTACGCAATACGCATACAATGTTGCATTTAACGATGAGTCGCGAGTTGACACTATATTTCAAAATGCTTCGGAGCAATCAACCTTTGGCCATGATCTTAACTACAAAACACTCAATTATGCATGGCTAGCAGAAAATAGTGACGATAGCGTATTTAGAATTAACCTGGGTTTCACTCAAGATGAGCATGTATTCTCCACACCAATTAATGACAATTTAGCAGACCTTCCTGTAAGTCAATTACCTAGAGATAGAGAGTTTATTTATCCTTGGGTAGGTCTTGAATATATAGAAAAAAACTTTCAACAAATGACAAATATCCACTTAATTACTCAAATAGAAGACTTTAATCATGGCTGGCAAATTAACACTTCATTTGGTATTGGCGATGGCAACAATGCCAACAGTGCGTGGGTCTTTTGGCGGGCAAATATCAAAAAAGGCTTTGTGCTAAATGAAGATGCCTTATTGTTAATGAGTTTATCAATGAGTGGTGATATTTATGATCAAGGAAACAGCCGAATTATTTCAAGACTCAATACGGAATACTTTCATAAACTTTCTAAAAATTGGGGGTTTTACTTTAATAACGTCAATGTACTCAGTAAAAACCAATATCAGGATCGTCCAGTAACTATGGGAGGTAATGTAGGCTTAAGAGGCTTTCCTTTACAATATCAACATGGTGAAGACAGTGTAAAACTAACCTCTGAGATCAGATATTATCCGCGACTAAATATATGGAAAATTTTTGATGTCGCTGGTGCGATATTTTTTGATGCTGGTAAAGCTTTTGGTGATGTCATTCAAGAGAATATAGAGCAAGACTGGTTATATTCATCAGGTATTGGTTTACGATTTTATTCACCCCACACGGGAGGGAATAATAATATTATTCATTTAGATCTAGCCTTCCCACAATCTAACAACCCAGATATTGATAGTGTCGAAATAAGAATTCAAGCTAAAAAGTCTTTTTAGTCGTTAAAGCTACTATAAAAAGCGTTTCAGTAAGCGATCAATTTGCACTATACGCAATTTCTTTAATAAGTTACGTGGTTTTTCAGGGTAATCTTTAATTTGGTCAATTTCATTGAAATGACTAATCAATTGGGTGTTTTTCAATAACTCAGCCCATTCTTGTTCAAACGCAGGCATTAACTGACCTTGCTCGTCATCTAGCAACAAGCCATTTTCAAGATCTAGTGCCCAAGCCCTCGGGTTTAAATTACTCCCAGTAATAAAGTGATATCGGCTATCAGAAACTAAGCCTTTTAAATGAAAACTATTATCTGAGTCTTTCCATAATCTAATATTTAACAAACCTTTATCAATATTACGTTTTTGCTTTTTAACATAACGTACCAGTAAAACCTCATAAAGGTATGGAACAATACCAATGGTAGTAAAAGGTTTTTCTGGCGGAATATAAAAATCATTTGCCGTTTTATCACCGATAATTAGAGTTACTTTCACACCTCGCTTGAGCGCTTTATTAACGTCTTTAGCCAGTGATTTAGGTAAATTAAAATACGGCGTTAATATCAATAATTCTGTTTGTGTTTTTTGTACCACCTTTCGAATAGCTTTATTTAGTTGGTTGCCACGCGCACCACAACCTACCAGTGGAGTAATGGTAATATTACCTTGCAAAGTGGTTTTTTTATCGGCTAATAGATTACGTCGACTGAATGAATAATTCGCTTTTTTGACCAACACCTTAAGCTGTTGAATAATACTTTTTTGTTGAGCTTTATCTGGCAATTCGCCGCCATTTAAGCGTGGGGCTAAATTAGTTTCTAGAAAGTTCGATGTCAGGTATTTGCATAAAGTATCAGCGAGCGTTGCTGACTTTATTAGATAGTATCGGTCTAATCGATAACGACCATGTTGATTGAAGTAAATATCATTAATACTTGCACCCGTATAAAAGACCTGATCATCAAAAAACATGCCTTTTAAATGTAGTACGCCAAAAACTTCCTTAGATTTAACGGCAACACCATAAATATCAATACTGACATCATATTGGCTTTCTAATGCTAGGTAGAGAGCTCGGTTACCTAAGCTATTTTTTTCACCTATTAGGCCGCGTTGTGCGCGGTGAAAATCGACAAAAACTTTGACATCAAGAGCGGGGTAATTAGTTTTCGCTTGATAAAGAGCATGAAGGATCTCTTTTCCTGCATCATCATCTTGTAAATACAAAGCGGTAATATAAATACGGGTACGTGCATTAGCAATAAGCAGTAACAATTGTTGCTTATATTGATCAGGGGAACAAAAAACTTGAATATCATTGATGCTAACGAGGGTGTTGTTCACTACTTCTGCCAAAATATCTTATCTATAATTATTGTAATAACGCGCAGTATAGCGCGTTTTTAATCAATTTGGTATACGCCGAGAACAGGGCAGCTTAGAGTTTAAATTGCCCCAATTGTTTTGATAAATTTTCAGCTAATACTGCTAGATTTTCTCCAGCATCGGCAGCATCAATAGCCGCTTTCATCACATTGTCAGCACCATCGGCAATCTTATCTGTATGGCTTTCAATATCACTTACCATCTGGCTTTGTTGTTCAACAGCCGATGAAATTTGTACCGAGCCATCAACGATTTGTTCTACATTTTGTGTCACTTCTAAAAATGTTGCCGCCACTAAAGTTGTTTTCTCGACACCATTATCTGCTTTAACTACCCCTCGGTTCATCGCCTCTACTGATTTTGTCGCGCCAAGTTGTAACTGCTCAATTATCCGCTGAATTTCGGCTGTAGATTCTTGTGTTCTACTAGCAAGGGTTCTAACTTCATCAGCCACTACGGCAAAACCTCGGCCTTGTTCACCGGCTCTAGCAGCCTCAATGGCCGCATTTAATGCTAACAAGTTAGTTTGATCGGCTATTTTTCTTATGACATTAACAAATTGACCAATTTCACTGCTATAGCCTGCTAATTCATTGATAACCACGGCAGACTCATTAACTTCTTTAGCAATATCGTTTATCACTAACGTTGTTTCATTGATCACACTTTGCCCTTGTATTACATGTGAACTTGCTAGCTCTGTAATTTCTCTAGCACTAAGTGCATTGTCGCTAATGACGGTCACAGAACTGCTCATTTGCTTAATTGAACTGACGACATTATGAGTATTCTCTTGTTGGCTCGCTAAACTTTTCGCCATATCATTCGACAATTGATTAATGTTCCCTGCTGAGTTTTTTAATTCGACAACATCACTATTAAACAAAGACAGCAGCTGATGAATTTTTTCCTGCATTTGATTAAAGTTAGCGGCAATGTCACCTAATTCATCCCTAGAGTTTACCTTTAGTTCATGAGTGAAATCACCACTTTCCAACTTCGCTGAAGCCTCATTAATAGCTATAGCACTTTGTTTTATCGACATATAAATAACCATCAACATAAAACCAGTCAGTACAGCAGCCCCTGTTAAAACACCGCCCAATAAGATTAAATACCATAAACTCAGTTCTCGACTATTTGTGAGCTGCTTTACCAGCATTTGATGACTTTGAGTTAACAACTGCTGGCTTAATTCATAACTTGGGGCAGCGGCTTGGTTTGCTGCATTTAATGACCAGAGTATTTCATCCGGATTGATCACATTGTCTCTTAATCCCTGTTGATAAAGGTCAAGTGCCGCTAAGAAATCATTAATTTTTTGATGATAATTTTTTGTTTGTCCTTCATCAACTCGACGTAACTGCTCATTGGTTTTAAACAGTTGCATTTGCAATTCATCAAGCCTTTGATCAAGAGCCACTAACAAAGTGTAACTTTGCGAAGTAAAACCATCATTTTCAAGAATACTAGCGGCTAAACTTTGTATTCTACCTAAATATTCCACCAATGCGGGAAATCGTTGTACCACCATTTCAGCTAAATAAAAGGCACTTGCCTTACTTTCTCGACTTAAACCACTAAAAGCAGCAGTATTCTCTCGAAGTGATAAGCTTTGCTCGTATATTAAAGCAAGCTGTTGAAAATCTGCTCCCTTATCATCTGTTTCTAGCCACTTAGTTACTATGGCTCTGCTTAAAGAATTTAGCTCCTTTGCTAAAGAGGAGTGGTTAACAAGTTTATTTAACTTTGCTATTTTGCTTTCGGCCTGTGAAGGATGCAGCTTGACTGTTTGTTCTATCAATGCAGTTTGATGCACCAAATCTAAACCTTCTAGCTCTAAATCATATTGATTAATGCGCTGCCACTGCTCACCAACTATCCACCAAGTACTAGCGATAATAGGGATAAAAAATATAATGGCTAGAATGGAGAACTTTGCTTTAAAACGTAGGGTATTTGATAAAGAAACTGCCCAAGAAAAGAGTAAATTCATAATTATTATTATTTCCGTGCAAGTAAAAATAGTTGGTGAACAAAGTATAGACCGTTAATTCATTGGTTAACTTTCAACGAGCAGAAATGAAAAAGGCTGAAGAATAATCTTCAGCCTAATATTATGTTTTTTGTCATGCGTTAAGTTTAAATGCTAGCTGCCAATTCAGCAGCTTGTCGGATCGCTCTTTTAGCATCTAACTCAGAGGCAACATCGGCACCACCTATTAAGTGAGTAGATACATCAGCATCAATCAACTCTTGATATAAATCTCGATTTGGCTCTTGTCCTGCACAAATAATGACATTATCCACATTAATCATTTGCTCTTTACCATCAACTTCTATTAACAGCCCCTCATCTGTTACTGCTTTATAGCTAACCCCTTTGATCATTTTTACGCCATTTTTAGCTAAAGTAGCGCGATGAATCCAACCCGTAGTTTTCCCCAAGCCAGCTCCAACCTTAGTTGTTTTTCGTTGTAATAATGAAATTTCTCTAAAAGGTTGATGGTCAACATGCTCTTTTGATAGTGCACCATTATTTTTAAAGGTTTTATCAACTCCCCATTCTTTAAGCCAAGCGTCGACATCTGTTGTTAAGCTTTTTTCTTCAGATAAAAAAGTCGCGACATCAAAACCAATACCACCTGCGCCGATTATTGCTACTTTTTTTCCTATCTCTTCTTTATCTCTTAATACTTGCAAATAACTTTTTACAATGGGGTTATTAATGCCTTTAATCGCTAAATCTCTTGGCTTGATACCCGTAGCTAAAACAACCTCATCAAAACCTTGTGCTGCTAATTGAGCTGCGCTTTGTTCACTATTTAAATTTACGGTAATATTTAGTAATTCAATTTGTTTGTTGAAGTATCTAAGTGTTTCAAAAAATTCTTCTTTACCGGGTACTTGTTTGGCAAAATTGAACTGTCCGCCAATTTCACTCATGCGATCAAAAAGTTCAACTTTATGACCTCGTTGTGCAGCATACACACTAAAGGCTAAACCAGCGGGGCCAGCGCCAACTACGGCAATGGATTTACTATTGTTCGTTTTTTCAAAAGTTAATTCTGTTTCATAACACGCAGCAGGATTAACTAAGCAAGAGGCTCTTTGCTGTTTGAATACATGATCTAAACAAGCTTGATTACAACCGATACAAGTATTAATTTCATCACTTTTATCTGCTGCAGCTTTATTAACAAAGTTTTCATCAGCCAAAAATGGTCGGGCCATAGACACCATATCAGCATGGCCATTAGCCAATACCTGTTCGGCAATCTCAGGGGTATTTATACGGTTAGTGGTAACTAAGGGAATAGATAACTCACTTTTCATTTTTTCAGTAACCCAAGTAAATGCTGCTCTAGGTACTGAAGTTGCTATGGTAGGGACACGTGCTTCGTGCCAACCAATACCGGTATTGATTAGTGTTGCGCCAGCAGCTTCAACAGCTTTACCCATAGTTACAACGTCTTGCCAACTATTACCGCCTTCAACAAGGTCAAGCATAGACAAACGGAAAATGATAATAAATTTTTCACCAACCTTTTTACGCACCGCTTTAACAATGTCGACGGCCAAACGCATTCTGTTTTCGATTGGCCCTCCCCATTCATCACTGCGTTTATTAACTTTCACACAACTAAATTGATTAATCAAATAACCTTCTGAGCCCATAATCTCAACACCGTCATAACCTGCTTTAGCGGCTAATTTTGATGAATGGGCAAAATCTTTAATGGTACTTTTAATTTGTCTTACCGACATAGCTGAAGGCGTAAATGGGTTTATTGGCGATTTAACTTTACTGGCAGAAACACTAAATGGGTGATATGAATAACGGCCAGCATGCAAAAGTTGCACACATATTTTAGTATCATATTTGTGCACTGCATCGGTGATTGCTTTATGTTTATTTACATGCCAAAACTTACTTAACTCACATCCAAATGGTGCTAAACGACCGCGAGCGTTTGGGCTGATACCGCCGGTGACAATCAAGCCAACACCACCTTTAGCTCGAGCCTCATAAAAAGCAGCAAGCTTTTCAAAACCATGCTTCTCTTCTTCAAGTCCGGTATGCATTGATCCCATTAAAGTTCGGTTAGCTAAAGTTGTAAAGCCTAAATCAAGAGGGGCTAGTAGATGTGGATAGATTGAAGTTTCTTGCATAGTTATACCAATATAAGTAATGAATTAAGAATATAGCTCCTAAATTTCATCAGGAGGTCAAACCAGTGATGATAAAATACGCTGACTTGAGTAAAATTTCAAGCTATTTTGACAGTGACAAGATTGATACGCTAAAGTTAGTAGAATGATGTTTATCAAATTCTGGTAATATTGGATGATGAATAAAAGCCCTTTAATAACAAATATCCTTCAATACTTAACCAATGAGCTCGCCAATTGTAAATTGGCAGCAAACAATGCTCATCTGGCAGCGATAGATGATCAGTCAGTTGCAGAAACTCAGTATGATACTTTAGCCATTGAGTCTGCTTATTTAGCAGAGGGACAGTCTAGAAGAATTGCTGATTTTGAGCTAGCTATTCAACAGTTTGAGCAGTTAAAAATTCAACTGGATGTAGATAAAACAGAGGTCATTAAAGTAGTAAGGCTAGGCTCACTAGTGCAATTATCTAATGACGCTAAAGATAAAAACTGGTTTTATCTTGCCCCAGCAGCTGCAGGTTATAAGTTCACTGTCCTAGAAAATAATTATACTGTTATTACACCAAAATCCCCCATGGGTATTGCATTAATAAATAAAAGCACTGATGAGGAGGTTGAAGTATTAATTGGCAATAATAAACTTGTCGATGATATTATTGCCATTTACTGATAGCTGAACTGAAGGTGAAATTAAGAGACTAATAAAGTTAAAAATTAAGAGAAAAATCACACCGGATTTAATAAGCTCCTCACAGCTTGTAAGTCGACAAGTTTTTCATCTACCTTCATATAAGCGACGGCTTCTGAATGCATTAACGTGGCCTCTAAGACACCGGGCATATTAATAAGTTGTTCGGCAATATCATCAGCTTGCTCTTCGGTATTAATATTGGTCGCAAAACTGTAACTTTTCGATTTTTTCAACGGCTTCATACTCGCTGCAGCTAATACCCATAACAAGCTAAATAGCGCCATCACTAAAAAGATGCTCTTTTCACCAAAATTACTGGCAAGCACACCACCCAATAAACCGCCAGTAAAAGCACCTAAGAATTGACTGCTTGAATAAATCCCCATCACACTACCCTTTACACCAGCAGGTGCAATACGAGATAAAATTGAAGGCATAGTTGCTTCTAGATAATTAAACGCCGTGAAAAATAAACCAAGAGAAAGTACCAGAAACCAAAAACCCGAAGGCAAAAGCCACATTAACAGTAATGATAAGGTTAACAAGGCGACAGCAAAGGTGAACATTTGTTTTTCACGCTGCTTCTTAATCGCAAATATCATAAAGGGTACCATGATAAAAAATGAGCCCAATAATACAGGTAAATAAAGTTGCCAATGCTGCTCTAACGCTAAGCCGTTATCAACAAATTGCTTTGGTAAAGTGATAAAACAGGCGGTAAGCGCCATGTGTAATATAAATACGCCCCAGTTTAAACGGGTTAATTCTGGGTGTTTTATCAGTCTGCTAATTTGTGCCGGCAATGCAACATTATCGCCACGTGGCGCTTTATGCACTGAATCTGGCACCATAAACTGGATCATTACCATAGCCAAAATGGTTAACACCGCAGTAAACCAGAACAAGCCACTTAAACCAAATATTTCAGCAACAATAGGTCCGACAACCATGGCAACAGTAAATGATAATCCAATGAACATGCCTATGGTAGCCATAACTTTCGGTCGTTGTTCTTCCCTACTCAAATCTGCTGCCAATGCCAATACTGCACTAGCAATCGCCCCCATGCCTTGAATGCAGCGACCAATTACTACCCCGTAGATAGTCTCAGACATCGCAGCGACAATACTGCCAATACAAAAAATTACTAAGCCAATTAAAATTATCGGTTTGCGGCCATATTTATCAGACAAAATCCCCATTGGAATTTGCAACATTGCTTGTGTTAAGCCATAAGCACCAATAGCTAATCCTAGCCAAATAGGGCTATAACCAATTAACTGTTCTCCATAAATAGCAAAAACAGGCAAGATCATAAAAAGACCTAACATGCGTAAACCAAAAACAGTCGCTAAGGAAAACGCTGCTCTTTTTTCAATGTTATTTAAACCTGTGGTGCTCATATAAAACCGTTATCTATTGTCAATAAAGGGTACTTTTCTACTTAGACATATCACTTGCACTAAAAAATGCAGTAACTGATTTGTAGCTGGTACTTTAAAATTAAGAAAAAACGGGGCTATCTTAGCACAGTGCAAGTAACTATTTCATTAATCCTAATCAAGATAAGTTAAGCCAATAACTCTTTGTTCAAAAATAAACAATTAGGGTGAAATATCAACAATATTTGTGCGATAATACGCGGTCAAAACTTTGGTGAATAGTTTAAATAAGCGATCAATAAGCATAATGAGAAACATAGAAGTTAGAGGGGCTCGTACCCACAATCTTAAAAACATAGATATAGATATTCCTCGCGACAAACTAGTAGTAATTACTGGACTTTCTGGCTCAGGAAAATCATCACTAGCTTTTGATACCTTGTATGCTGAAGGTCAACGTCGCTATGTTGAGTCGCTTTCTGCTTATGCTCGTCAATTTTTATCACTGATGGAAAAGCCTGACGTTGATCACATTGAAGGTTTATCACCTGCTATCTCCATCGAGCAAAAATCAACTTCCCATAACCCTCGTTCAACTGTTGGCACCATTACTGAAATATACGATTATTTACGGCTACTTTACGCTCGTGTTGGTGAGCCTCGCTGTCCAACACATCAAGAACCTCTTGCGGCACAAACTGTTTCTCAAATGGTTGATAAAGTACTTTCGCTAGAAGAAGGCACTAAAGTGATGTTACTTGCACCTATTGTGCAAGACAGAAAAGGTGAACATGTCAAACTACTTGATAACCTAGCCGCTCAAGGATATATCCGAGCACGTATTGATGGTGAGGTTTGTGATCTATCAGATCCGCCAACACTTGAGCTACAAAAAAAACACACTATTGAAGTGGTTGTTGATCGTTTAAGAGTCCGTGACGATATTCAATTACGTTTGTCGGAGTCTTTTGAAACGACGCTAGGATTAACATCTGGCACGGCAACCGTTGCCTTTATGGATGAACCAACTCGAGAAGAGTTATTATTTTCAGCTAACTTTGCTTGTCCACTTTGTGGTTACAGCATGCAAGAGCTTGAGCCAAGACTATTCTCATTCAACAACCCTGCAGGTGCTTGTAAAACCTGTGATGGTTTAGGTATTAAGCAATTTTTTGATGCTACCCGTGTTATTGCCAACGGAGAGTTAAGTTTAGCCGGTGGTGCGGTTCGCGGCTGGGATAAACGTAACTTCTACTATTTCCAAATGTTGCAATCCCTCGCGAAGCATTTTGAGTTTGCTTTAGACGTGCCATTTAATGAGCTTAGTGCAGAGTCACAGAAGTTAGTTTTATATGGCAGTGGTAAAGAAGAGATCGAATTTAAATACATGAATGATCGTGGTGATGTTGTCCTTAGACGACACCCATTTGAAGGCATCATTAATAACATGGACAGACGTTTTAAAGAAACCGAGTCGAATGCAGTGCGTGATGAGTTATCAAAATATTTAAATTCACAACACTGCCCTGATTGTAATGGTAGTCGATTACGCTTAGAAGCGCGTAATGTTTTTATCAATGATACCCCACTACCTCAAGTTGCTGAATTAGCGATAGCAGATGCCCTAGCATTTTTTGAAGGCTTACATTTAACCGGTCAAAAAGGTGAAGTAGCGGATAAAATTCTCAAAGAAATTAAAGACCGATTAGGTTTTTTAGTCAATGTTGGTTTGAATTATTTAAATTTGTCACGTGGTGCAAATACCCTATCAGGTGGTGAAGCTCAACGTATACGTTTAGCCAGCCAAATAGGTGCTGGTTTAGTTGGCGTGATGTATGTGCTTGATGAACCTTCTATTGGTTTACATCAACGTGATAATGAACGATTACTGAAAACTTTGGTCCATTTACGTGATTTAGGTAATACCGTTATTGTTGTTGAACATGATGAAGATGCCATTCGTGCAGCTGACCATGTTATTGATATTGGCCCGGGTGCTGGGGTACATGGTGGTGAAATTATCGCCGAAGGCACTATTGATGACATCCTAAATTGTGAACACTCACTAACCGGAAAGTACCTTTCCGGAAGGGAGCGAATTGAAATACCGACAAAAAGAACGCCTTTTGATAAAAAGAATGTGGTTGAGCTAAAAGGCGCTAGTGGTAACAATTTAAAAAATGTTAATTTAGTTATTCCAAATGGCTTAATGACTTGTATTACCGGAGTTTCAGGTTCAGGTAAATCGACCTTAATAAACGATACCTTGTACAAACTTGCCCATATCGAGTTAAACGGTGCCACCACCCAAGAGCCCGCCCCTTATAAAAGTATTACTGGCTTAGAGTTGCTTGATAAAGTTATTGATATTGATCAAAGTCCAATTGGTAGAACCCCCAGGTCAAACCCTGCCACCTATACCGGAATATTTACCGCTATTCGTGATATTTTTGCTGCCACCCAAGAGTCGCGTTCTCGTGGTTATAAACCTGGCCGCTTTAGTTTTAATGTTAAAGGGGGTCGTTGTGAAGCATGCCAGGGTGACGGCTTAATTAAAGTTGAAATGCATTTTTTACCTGATGTTTATGTCCCTTGTGATGTTTGTAAAACTAAACGATATAACCGTGAAACCTTAGAAGTAAAATACAAAGGAAAAAGCATTCATGAAGTATTAGATATGACGATTGAAGATGCTTTAGAGTTTTTCAAACCTATTCCTGCGATTAATCGTAAATTGCAAACCTTGGTGGATGTTGGTTTAAGTTATATTAAGCTCGGTCAGTCTGCGACAACACTTTCTGGTGGTGAAGCTCAACGAGTAAAATTATCAAAAGAGTTATCAAAACGCGATACTGGTAAAACATTATATATATTAGACGAACCGACTACAGGCCTACATTTCCATGATATTAAGCAATTATTAGAAGTTATTCATCGCCTACGCGATCATGGTAATACCATAGTGGTTATTGAGCATAATCTCGACGTAGTCAAAACAGCAGATTGGGTCATAGATTTAGGCCCAGAAGGTGGTGATGGCGGTGGAGAAATACTCGTTACTGGTACGCCAGAGCAAGTTATGACACATAAAACATCGCATACCGCACGCTTTTTAAAGACATTATTAACTAACGCTAAAACATAACTAAAACATAACTAAAACATTTAAAAATGAGGCAGATAATTAATGATTGAAGTAAACTTAGAGTCAACAATAACCTGCCCTGTTTGTGCTCACCAAAAGCAAGAAATAATGCCAACTAACTATTGCCAGTGGTATTACCAATGTTTAGGTTGTAAAACTTTATTAAAACCACTTAAAGGTGATTGTTGTGTTTATTGCTCATACGGCACAGTGCCATGTCCGCCAATTCAAGAGGACAAGCATTGTTGTTCAAATGATTAGATATGGTAAACTGGACAAAAATAAGGACAATGGCATTTTATGAACAACACTAAATTACTTGAACAAGCAAAACTAGTTTGCCAAAAACGCGGGGCACGTTTTACTCCTGCTCGTGAACAAGTATTTTTATTACTTTGCCAACACGAAGGCGCTATTGGCGCTTATGACTTACTTGATGAGTTAAAAACAACAGATCCTTCGGCAAAACCAGCAACAATTTATCGCGCTTTAGATTTTTTATCTAAACAAGGCTTTGTCCATAAAATTGAATCAATTAACGCTTTTGTTATGTGCCATCATTTTAGTGAATGTAACCACCCTGTTCAGCTCTTTATTTGTGATCAATGTGATAATGTAGAAGAAATTCAATCCAATAATCTTGACTTAGCATTACGTGCTATGGCTGATGCTAATGGCTTTACTATTAGTCACCAAATTGTTGAAGCACATGGTACCTGCAAAACTTGCCAGTAAACGCTCCTAACTATCCAATAAATCCAACACTTCATCTCGAAAAGTAGGCTATTGACCGCTAACACATCAGCCAAAGTAAACTTCAAAGCAGAACTATGTTATAAAAGCTTGCTGTATAAAGAATTATACAAAATATATTTCATCATATTTTATTGAGAAAAATTAATTATCAGGGTACCTATGAAACAGTCAATCCAGTCTGCGATTCTTGGCTTATGTGTAATAGCATCAAGTTCGGCATTTGCAAAAAACACTATTGCTGACGATACTTTTCGTCAGTTAGATGAGTTATTACCTACTCCAAATACTTACCGTGTAGCATCTGGTGCTCCGGGCCATGAATATTGGCAACAACAAGTAGATTATGACATTGAGATTAAACTTGATGATAAAACTCAACGTTTAACGGGTTCAGAAACGCTTAATTATACCAACAACTCTCCTGATGCGTTACGTTATATTTGGATGCAGTTAGATCAAAATAAATTAAAGCGTGACTCTGATACCAATTTAACTCGCACCTCTAAAAAATTGAAGAAAGTCTCTTTTACTGGTGTTCGTAACATGATTGAAGCGCCAAAGTTTGATGGCGGTTACAACATCACTAAAGTTACTGGTAGCAACGGTAAGCCTTTAAAATATGTGATTAACAACACCATGATGCGCATTGATTTACCAAAAACATTAAAGTCGGGTGATGATGTAGAAATCAACATTAACTGGAACTACCAATTACATGAGCAAAAAGTATTAGGTGGTCGCTCAGGTTACGAATACTTTAAAGAAGATGACAACTATCTTTATGAAGTGGCTAGCTGGTTCCCTCGTGCTGCTGCTTATTACGATGTTATGGGCTGGCAGAACAAACAATTTTTAGGTAATGGTGAATTCACCCTAGAATTTGGCGATTATGATGTAAAGATTACCGTACCAAGCGATCATATCGTCGCTGCAACCGGTGTTTTACAAAACCCTAAAAAAGTATTAACTAAAACTCAACGTAAACGTTTAGAAAAAGCTGAAACAGCTAAAAGACCCGTGCTTATTGTTACCGTTGAAGAAGCGCTAGAAAACGAAAAATCGCGTTCAACTAAAACTAAAACTTGGCACTTTAAAGCAAAAAACATCCGTGACTTTGCTTTTGCTTCTAGCCGTAAGTTTATTTGGGATGCTCAAGGTTATAAACATAACCGCACTAATACCATGGCAATGTCTTATTACCCTAACGAAGGTAACCCTCTTTGGGAAAAGTATTCTACAGAAGCAATTATCCATACCATGGAGCAATACAGCAAATATACTTTCGACTACCCGTACCCCGTTTCAATTTCGGTAAACGGCCCTGTTGGCGGCATGGAATATCCAATGATTACTTTCAATGGTCCACGTCCAACACTTGATAAAAAAACAGGTGTAAAAACTTATTCACAACGTACTAAATATGGTTTAATTGGCGTAATTATTCACGAAGTAGGTCATAACTACTTCCCGATGATAGTTAACTCAGATGAACGTCAATGGACTTGGATGGATGAAGGATTAAACACCTTTTTACAATTCTTAGCTGAACAAGCATGGGAAGAAGATTATCCGTCACGTCGTGGTAATGCAGCACATATTACTAGCTACATGAAAAGTTCTAACCAAGTGCCTATCATGACTAACTCTGAGTCTATCTTACAGTTTGGTCCAAATGCATACGGCAAACCAGCAACCGCATTAAATATTTTACGTGAAACGGTAATGGGTCGTGAATTATTCGACTTTGCTTTTAAAGAGTATTCACAGCGTTGGAAATTTAAACGTCCTACCCCATCTGATTTTTTCCGTACCATGGAAGATGCCTCTGGTGTTGATTTAGATTGGTTCTTCCGCGGTTGGTTCTATACCACAGATCATGTTGATATCGCCTTAGGGAATATTCACTTATATACACCAGATAGCCAAAATCCTGATACTGAAGAAGCTTGGTTACGTGCCCTTGATAATGAAAAACCAACGTTTATTACTGAAATCCTTAATGAAGGTATAAAAGTTCGTACCCACGACAAACCAGAGTTATTAGATTTTTATAATGAGCATGATAAATTTACCGCAACCAATGCTAAACGTAATAGTTATAACTCTAGCCAGAAAAAATTAGACCAATGGGAAAAAGATTTACTGCTTAATTCCAGCAATTTCTATTTAATTGATTTTGAAAATATAGGTGGCTTAGTTATGCCTATTATTTTAGATATCACTTATGCAGACGGCACAGTTGAGCACATGAAAATACCTGCTGAAATTTGGCGTAAAAACAGTAAAAAAGTATCTAAATTATTAATTCGTGATAAAGAAATCACCGCAATTGCTTTAGATCCCAAATGGGAAACTGCTGATGTAGATGTCAACAACAACTACTGGCCAGCTCGTCCTATCAAGTCTCGTTTTGAACTTTACAAACGTAAGAAAAACAAAAAAGACATGATGCGAGATTATAACAAAAAGTTAAAATCGGCCGATGAAGTAGATGAAGACGAAGAAGAAGGTGATGACGCTTAATGCGCTTACCTAAAGTATTATGGTTGTTAACAACCATAATACTCCTTGGATGGGCAAGCTCAGTGCTTGCCCATACTTTTTTCTTTGGTTTAACCGAGATTTCAGTCAATAGCCAAAGTAAAAAAATTGAGATCATTCATCAATTTACCGCTCATGATGTTGAAAATTTAATTGCTGAGCAACAACAAATCAGTTTTTCACCAGAACACCCAAAATACGAACAACTCATTAAAGTATATTTCGAACAACACTTTACTATACAAAGAGATAAAGAATTAATAAAACTTAATTGGATAGGGCTGGAGGTACAACTTGGTAAAATTTATCTCTATCAAGAGTCAGACTCAGAAAGTTTTTTATCTGGATTAGTGGTAAAAAACGGTTTACTCGTCGATACTTACCCTAAACAGGTAAATACTGTGAATTATCAAGATACTGTCATAAAAGGCAGTTTAACTTTCTCTCAATCGCAGCAAAGTGTAAAAATTGAGAGTATAACTAGTGTAGAGTGATTTACATTTACCGCATAAGCATGCAGTATAAAGACACTAACTACAATAAGGCTCGGTACACTTCATGAATGTAGAGTTTATTAACCCATTTCTATCCTCAATGTTAAATGTGATGTCAACAATGGCAAAAATGGATTTGGTAGCAGAGAAACCTCGACTCAAAAAAGATGATATCGCTATGGGCGATGTTTCAGGTTTAATTGGCATGGTCAGTGATCAAGCCAAAGGCTCGCTATCAATCACCTTTGATGCCCCACTTGCACTAGCGACAATGAAAGGCATGGTAGGTGAAGCTCCTGATGAGGTTAATGAGGAAATCACTGATTTAGTTGGTGAAATAACCAACATGGTTACCGGCGGTGCTAAACGCCTATTAAGTGAAAAGGGTATTGAGTTTGATATGGCAACACCCATGGTGGTATCAGGAAAAAATCATACTATTCACCATAAAGCCAAAGGGCCTATCGTTATCATTCCATTAAGATCACCAGATGGGAACAGAGCTTATATCGAGTTTAGCTTCGATGAATAGCTAATCACTTAGCGTTATTTTCAAATATAAAATCCCCGATTAATTCGTTATTGATCGGGGATTTTACTTTATGACGGTTTAAACGTTAAGCCACTTTGGCTTTCAGCTGTTCGCGAATTTCTTTTGCTGCAATCACCATATTCTCTAAAGCTAATTTAGTTTCAGGCCATGTACGAGTTTTCAAGCCGCAGTCAGGGTTGACCCATAATCGTTCAATTGGAATATATTTCTCAGCTTTGGCGAGTAAATTCACCATCTCTGAAACACTTGGTACATTAGGTGAGTGAATATCATAAACACCCGGCCCTAAATCATTTGGGTAATCTTGCTCTTCAAAAGCATCAAGTAACGCCATATTAGAACGTGATGTTTCAACCGTTAAGACATCGGCATCTAGATCTATGATTGCTGCCAATATTTCATTAAACTCCGAATAACACATATGGGTATGAATTTGTGTACTAGCAGGGGCTTTGGCAGCCGATAAACAAAATGCCGATGTGGCCCATGATAAGTACTCTGACCATAAACTTTGTTTAACAGGCATACCTTCACGTATCGCAGGCTCATCTATTTGGATGATTTGAGTTCCACTGGCAATTAGATCTTCAACTTCATCGCTAATGGCCAAGGCAATCTGATTCGCTACTTGCGCACGGCTGATATCATCTCGCACGAATGACCATGATAAAATGGTTATCGGCCCTGTTAACATCGCTTTTACCGGTTTGTTAGTAAGCGATTGCGCGTAATTAATCCATTCAAGGGTCATAGCTTGCTTACGGCTAATATCACCAAAGATAATAGGCGGTTTAACACAGCGAGAGCCATAACTCTGTACCCAAGCAAATTGAGTAAAGGCAACACCGTCAAGTAGCTCACCAAAGTACTCAACCATATCATTACGTTCAGCTTCTCCATGTACTAATACATCCAAGCCTATTTCTTCTTGTCGTTCAATTGCTCCTTTAATTTCAGCTTTTATTAACTGAGTATACTCTTCCTGGTTTAGTTCACCTCTGCGCCATTTCGCACGAACCTGCCTAATGTCACCCGTTTGAGGGAAAGAGCCAATAGTTGTTGTTGGCAAAAGGGGAAGGTTTAATACCGCTTGCTGTGCGGCTTTACGCTGTGCAAAACCCTCTTTACGATGAAAATCCTTTTTAGTTAATTGACCAACTCGCTCAAGAACTTCAGTATTATTAATCCGCTTAGATGTAGCTCGACCTAACGCAGGTATTGAGTAAACAGTAATATCATCACTGTTTTCGTTAATTAACGCGGCTTTAAGCAAGGTTAATTCTTGGCACTTTTGTTTAGCAAATGCTAACCAAGACTTAAATTCATCATCGAGTTTTTCTTCTTGGACTAAATCAACCGGGGAATGCAATAAAGAACATGATGGTGCAAGCCAAAGCCTCTCACCTAACTCTCGGTAAAATGGTAGAACTTTTTGATAAACAGACACTAAATCTGTTTTCCAAATATTACGTCCGTTGATAATACCTAAAGAAACAATCCAATGACTTGGTAACTCGCTAATAATTTTTGAGACGTTACTATTCTCTGCCACAGTATCAATATGTAAACCATCAAAAGGTAGTGATTGAATTAACGAAATATGATGGTCAATACTGGCAAAATAACTGGTAAGTAGCAGCTTTAGTTGACCTTTTTCTAATGTTTTATATGCTTGGGTAAATGCTTGTTGCCACCGTTGGTCTAACTCTAAACCAAGTACCGGCTCATCCAACTGCAACCAAGTAATACCCGCCTGATTTAACTGATTAAAAATTTCTTGATAGCCTTTAAGTAACTCAGGCAGCAAGGATATACTGTCCTCTTCACAAGTACTTAGATATAAATAACTAATAGGGCCAAGTAAAACAGGCTTCACTTTATCACTGAACTGCTTCGCTTCATTAAATTGCTCAATTAATGTTTTAGCATTTACTTTGCTGGCTAGATCAATCACAGCCGACGTTGAAAGTTCTGGAACAATATAGTGATAGTTGGTATTAAACCACTTAGTCATATCACTTGCCGCACATTCGCACCCACTTGGCGCTTGGCCACGAGCAATCCTAAATTCAACATCTAGGCTATTGTTGTCACTGTCGTGGTTATGAGAAAAGCGTTCAGGAATTATGCCTAACAACAAGGTAGTATTAAGCACATGATCATAATGAGCAAAATCACCAACAGGTAACCATTCTATACCTGCTTGTTGTTGTATTTTCCAGTTATCAGCACGTCGTTGTTGGCACTGTTTATAAAATTCATCTTGGTTAATTTCACCACGCCAATATTTTTCTAACGTAAATTTTAATTCTCGTTTAGCACCAATGCGTGGGAAGCCTAAATTATGTATTTGCATGTAATATTTCCATCTCTGTTATTAATAATCGCTACAAAATCGATATAAATACGTCGTCGACTAAAATACTTACAAGAAAACATTTTCAGTAAAATAAATAGACGTCTAGACGTTTGAATGGTTATAATCATTTATCAGTGGCCAATTAACAAGCGCATAAAATTCAACAGGGAGTTGAAATAAATTCATTATGTTCGAACTAAAACACTTAAAAACCCTTGCAGCCTTAGAAACTACAGGTAATGTAAAAAAAACAGCTGAGATTTTATTTACCAGCCAATCAGCTTTATCACATCAATTAAAAGAGTTAGAGCACAGGTTGAACGCTACACTTTTTATACGAAACTCAAATCCGATAATATTTACCGAACAAGGAAAATTGCTTTTAGATTTAGCAAAAAATATTTTACCTCTAATTGATAAGACTTATAGTGAATTAGTAGAACCATCAAAAACTAGCACAATTTTGAAAGTTTCTATCGCTTGTCATGCATGTTTCCAATGGTTAATTCCATTATCAGAACAACTTAAAAAGTCAAAAGAGGCGTTAGAACTTGAGTTTGTTGATCAGGTTTTTTCAAATAACCATCAGGTACAAGCTGATATTTTGTTCACTGATGAGTATGATCATGAAGACGGATATAGCTACCAAAAGATTGGAAATTTTGAGCTAGTTGCTGTTGTTGCAAAGAAACATATTAGCGCAAAAAAACCGTATTTAATCGCTAAAGACTTCAATACAGAAATATTACTAACCTATCCAATAAAGCCACAACAGTTGGATATTTTTAAGCTACTGTTAGATAGACCCAGTTATCAACCCAAAAGTATTAAGCAGGTAAATAACTCTCATATCATATTGCAAATGGTAGCAGCAGGTATGGGAATTACCACCATGCCTGATTGGTTAGTTAACAGCCTAACCCAGCAAGCTTTAGTACAAAGTATTCCTTTAACAAAAACAGGTATATTCAAAACCTTGTATGCACGTTATCACCGAGAATCGACACTTAAAAATGAGATAGAAACTATTTTACCTCAAATAATTTCTGCCTTTGGTCGTTTATACTTAACGAACAAACAAGTAATAGAGAGATAACATGTGGATACAGCATTCTATAACGCTAAAAGCAAAACCCCGCGGCTTTCACTTAATCACTGATACTGTGATCAGACAATTACCTGAGATTAAAGATATTAATTGTGGAATTTTACACCTTTTTATTCAACACTCTTCTGCCTCTTTGACCATCAATGAAAATGCAGATCCGACGGTAAGAACAGATATGGAGTCACATTTTAATCATTTCGTCCCTGAAAATGCCAGTTATTACCAGCATACTTATGAAGGAGATGACGACATGCCTGCACATATTAAATCAAGCATATTAGGCTCTAGTATTAGCATTCCAATCACTAATGGAAAGCTAAACTTAGGAGCTTGGCAAGGAATTTATCTTGGTGAGCACAGGAATCATGCAAGTAACCGTAACTTAATAGCAACCATAAGTGGCCAACTTTAAACTACAGTTAATACTGAAGTTACGCCTTTTAGGTGTCTAATTAAGTGGGCGTAGTATAAAAGTGTACTTGATTTCGACCCAGCTCTTTGGCTTTATACATAGCTTCATCTGCTTGAATAAGTAATTGGCTACAAGAGGTATCGCCAGAGCTGAAGGAGCAGCTGCCAATACTAATTGAAATATTTAACTCAAGATTATCTATAACAATGGGTTGAGCAACTTCATTAAGAATATCTTGAGCAATATTTTTGAGATTATAACTTTCATTTACATTCTCTAGTAATATTGCAAATTCATCACCACCTAAGCGGCATAAAGTATCTGACTCTCTTAAACAATTACGAATTCGTGTTGAAACTTCAATCAACAATTTATCGCCAACATGATGGCCATGATGATCATTAATGAGTTTAAATTTATCTAAATCAAGAAAAAATATTGCCAAACTCGCTTGTTTATTTCGTTTGGTATGAGCAATTGCATGGCTAACGCGGTCAATAAATAACAATCTATTAGGCAGTCTAGTTAATGGATCATGTAACGCCAGGAACTCTAATTTCTCTCTATCTTTCATACTTTCTAGTGCATTACGGATATGTTTCGCAACAAAGGATAGTAGTCTCTTATCTTTTTGAGTAAACAAATAGCCACCAAAATAACTTTGCACCACCACAATACCTCTAAAGCTTTCATTACCAAAAGGTACCCCTAACCATGCTATTGGAGTAGCACCGATAATGTGAAAATTTTTATCTTTTATCATTTGTTTGATTTCTTGTTCATAAATCAACAAAGGTTGGTCTAAAATTAAGGTGTAGCCGGTAATACTTGGGATATTTTGTCCTTTAAAAGGAATCTTAATATCCAAAGTTTCATTAATATCATCCATTTCATCAACTCGATATTGGATAACAAACGACTGCTCATCGTCCGATAATAGAGCGACATAAAAGTTATTAGCGAAGGTTATGCGAGAAATAAAATGATGTAAATGAGTATAGAATTCTTTTATTGATTTGGATTCAAATATGATTTCAGTAATACCGAAGAGACTATTTTGTACTTTTCTGCTGTACTCAAGATTTTCAATGGTATCTTCAAGCTGAGTCACCATACGAATCTTACTAATTTGCACTGCTATAATAGAAGCTATAGCAACAATAACTCTTTGTTTATGCCTGTTATAAAATCCTTTGTCGGGATGCTCTGAGTCAATAACACCAAGTAGCTGCCCATCAATTACCATAGGTACAGCTATCTCTGACAACCTTGAATGGTCATCGACAATATAAGATGGGTGTAAACGTGTATCATCAACTACAATGGGGATTTGTGCAACTGCAGCCTCACCGACAACCCCGCAACCGAGTTTGATTTCAATGGGATTAATTATTTCATCTTCAAAAGGGCTTTTAGCACCAAACGCTGCTTTTTGAATGAGTAACTTTCTATTTTTATCAAAGAGGTAAATAACAACATCTTCAAAGTCGAGTTTCGATACAACATTTTTTGCTGTATGCCATAAAACTTGATCAATGGAGTCAATAGATAACATGTCTATTGCAAACTCACTAATAATAGCTAAGTATTGTTGTTCAGTTTTTAATTGATTTAACTCTGTTTTCATTTAGACAACCAACAAAATTCAATAACATCAGACTTCGATAAAAAATTGAAGCATTATTAAGAATAGCTGATTGAGAGAAAAAATTTAACTTTTTTATTCAGTTATTAATCACTTCAATTTGAACTCTTCGTGTTATGTTGCATAACAATTCATAGGGAATGGTCGTTGCCCATTGAGCAATTTCTTCTACGGGTAAGCCCTTTCCCCATAAAGTAGCTAAATCGCCAACACTATCTTGTGAGGAACATCCTAAATCAACGGTGATCATATCCATAGAAACACGACCAACAATAGGAACACGTCTGCCATTAATTAATACCGGCGTACCATTAGTAGCATGGCGTGGATAGCCATCACCATAACCAATGGCCACCACACCAATGTTAGTATCTTTTTTAGCTGTCCAAGCACTACCATAGCCGACAGTTTCGCCAGCGGTAATTTTTCTCACGGCAATTAAACTTGATTGTAGTGTCATTACCGGCGTAATTTTCACTAAGGCATCATCACCACTAATTTTATCTGAAGATAACGTCATGGGTGATACACCGTATAACATTAGACCCGGCCTAATCCAATCAAAACGAGCCGTAGGCCAAGCATAAATGGCCGCCGAATTAGCAAGACTTTTTTCTTCATTAAACTCTGAAGTTAGCTGTTCAAACAACGCTATTTGATGGGTTGTAGTATCAGTTTCAACGTCATCTGCACAGCCCAAATGACTCATTAAAATTAATGGCTGCTGAACATTTTCACTTTGAGATAACAGTTTATAAAAATGCGAAAATTCATCAGGATTTATTCCTAATCTATGCATACCCGTATCGATTTTTAGCCACACCTTTAGTGGTCTATCAAGCTGGGCTTGGCTAATAGCGGTTAGTTGCTCTTGGTTATGCACTATGGTTTGTAAATCATTAACCGCTAAGATAGCTAATTCGTCTGGCGAAAAAAAACCTTCTAATAACACAATCGGTTGTATAATACCTGCAGCGCGTAGTGCCAAAGCTTCATCAATCCGAGCAACACCAAAAGCATCAGCATGTGGTAATACTTTGGCAATTCTTTCAAGACCATGACCATAACCATTCGCTTTTAAAACCGCTAGCATTTTGGTTTTAGGGGCTAAGCCTTTAATGATATTAAAATTATCAACTAAGGCTTGGCAATCAATAACGGCAGTAGCGGTTCTAAATGTCATAGGTTGTAATCCATTAGTCTTCTTGGAGAACGTGTGGACCAGCGTAGTTATCAAAACGAGAATATTGCCCTTGGAAGGTTAGTGCTATTCTACCTATGGGCCCATTACGCTGTTTACCTATAATAATCTCAGACATACCTTTCCACTCTGAATCGTCGTTGTAGACTTCATCACGATAGATGAACATGATTAAATCGGCATCTTGCTCAATGGCACCTGACTCACGAAGATCTGAGTTAATTGGCCGTTTATCTGAGCGTTGCTCCAAACTACGGTTAAGCTGAGAAAGTGCAACTACCGGTACTTTTAGTTCCTTCGCTAAAGCTTTGAGTGAACGAGAAATTTCTGAAATCTCTAAAGTTCGGTTATCTGATAACGCGGGCACCCGCATTAATTGTAAATAGTCGATCATTATCATGCTTAAACCACCATGATCTCGTGCAACTCTACGGGCTCGAGAACGAATGTCGGTTGGCGTTAAACCGGCAGCATCATCAATAAACATCTTACCATTTTCCAACAATAAGCCCATGGTGGAAGACAAGCGAGCCCAATCTTCATCATCCAACTGACCTGTTCGTATTTTAGTTTGATCAATACGACCTAATGACGCCAGCATTCTCATCATTAATTGATCTGAAGGCATTTCTAAGCTAAAGACTAGTGCGGGTTTATCTTGAGTCATAGCGGCATTTTCAGCCAAGTTCATCGCAAAAGTAGTTTTACCCATGGATGGGCGGGCGGCAATAATGATGAGATCGGAAGGCTGTAACCCTGCAGTCATCTTATCCAGATCAGTAAATCCTGTTGATACGCCAGTCACGCCATCGTTAGGTTCATTACAAAGCTTTTCAATTCGATCAACAGTTTTTTCTAATACCGAAGCAATGCTTTCTGGACCTTCCGATTTATTTGCTCGTTGCTCAGCAATGGCAAAAACTTTTGTTTCAGCAAAATCAAGTAGTTCAGCACTGCTGCGTCCTTGGGTATCGTACCCTGCCTCAGCAATTTCATTAGCAACAGCAATAAGCTCACGGGTAACCGCTCGTTCTCGTACAATGTCAGCATAGGCGGTAATATTGGCCGCACTGGGGGTATTTCTCATCATCTCAGCGAGATAAACGAAACCACCGGCATCATCTAATTTTTGATCGTTTTCCAAGCCTTCTGATAAGGTAATTAAATCGACAGGTTCCCCTAATTCGATCAAAGCACCAATCACTTCAAACACAATGCGATGAGATCGACTGTAAAAATCTTGAGCAACTACTTTTTCACTTACCCGATCCCAAGTTTCATTATCTAATAATAAGCCACCTAACACTGATTGCTCAGCTTCTAAGGAGTGGGGCGGAGTTTTTAATTCATCGATTTGTCTATCACGAATGAACTGCTTTTCTTTTGCAAACTTGGCAGGCTTACGATCGGCCATCAAAAACACCTTTAATCACGAACAATATGAGTTAATTTTATGAGGTACCAGAATAGCAGATTTTCTCTATTTTTTCACATATAAAAACAAAGGATTAATGCTGTGGAATTGATGATTATAATAAGTGTGTGAGTCATTAAAAAATGAGAAAACCTAGGAAAATCAAGCTCTGCCTAGGTTTAAGTTTTTAAGAAATTACTTACTTGAAAGATTAATAGTGCCACTTACCGTATTTGCTTTAAATGATGCTGAACCGTCGCCTGTTTGAAAATAAAGTTTTGAACTAGGGCCATATTTAGCACGCTTAGCTTTGTCATTGGTTAACTCATTCTCTAAGTCACCACCCGCACTAGCATTTAAACGAAAGTTAGCTTGAACCTTAGACTGAAAGCGAATATTTATATCGCCACTTATACTGGATAGTTTAACAACACCACTGTCATTTAATGTTAATCTACTGTCGACATCACCACTCACGGTAGAAACCTCTAATTCATCGATTTTATCTAAAGCCAGCTCAATACCACCTGAAACATTGTTAACAAAAACTTCACTGGCATGGGATCTTGACTCAATATCTCCGCTAACGACTCTAAGTATTAGACGACCTCGAGAATTACGGTCTTTAATATCGCCACTAACACTTGATAACCGTATTTTACCTGACAAATTTTGACTTTTAACACTACCACTGACCGTGCTCAACTCAACGTGTTTTTTCAAATCTGTAGCTTTGATATCACCACTCACTGTATGAACTTCACTACTTGAGATTAAATTACTTAAGATGACATCGGTTGAAACTCCAGAAAAATTCATTCGACTATCTTTAGGCATTTTAATCGTCAGCGTTGAACCGCCACTATGCCAACCATGGTTATTGCTATGTGGCATCACCACTTTAATTTTAATAGTCGACCCATGTTTTTCGAAAATAAAACGTTCAGCTTTATCATCTAACTCACCTTTAACAGAAACTTCTTTTTTATCCCAACCAATAATGGTGACATCACCTCGCAAACTTTCAATACTGACGTTATTAACATTTTCTGCCGACATACTTTTATCAACCATTTCACCAGCATATGCTTGCAAAGTAATACTTGCTAAAATCACTATTGTTATTTTTTTTATAATATTCATTTTTACCACCTTGATTGCTTAAATGACTTCCATTTTATTCGAGGAAACCGTTAAATTGATTGCCATTGAGGGCTATAAAGTTGTTTAAGTAAGTCTAATTCTTGTTGCTGCGTCCAACGAAGTAAGTTTAATAAATCGGCACTATTGGGCTCACTCTCTAACGCTTTTTTAATGGTTACTTGAGCAGAGCTTAGTTGCTTAAATTGGTCTTGCATTTCTGCTGTTAAATCTTGTAAGTTAGGTTGGCCATAACTTACTAACATACCTTGTTTTTGTTGCTCAAATGTTTGCTGCATTGCTGCAACTAGATTGATATTCCCTTGAAATTTACCATTAAACGAATCATTGAGTGTATCTTGTGGGCTAATAACCCCCCAGGTTAACAAAACAGCAGCAACTACTGATGCAGCCCAAGCTATTGGAGCTTTGTGCCATTGTTTTTGGCTATCATCATACTTATCTTGTCTTTTATCACTTATCGCTTTTTCAATGCCTGACCATAATTCTCGCTCTGGCGATAACTCTGTTGGCAGCTGTAAAATTTGCGCTTGCAACTCTTGTTCTGATAACTGCTTTGTTGATTGTGGTAATACTATTTTAGACACCATCACAAACCCCTTCGTTAGTTAGCCACTGTCTTAATAATGATTTTGCTCTGTGATACTGAGATTTACTTGAACCAACTGCCATGCCAAGCATTTTAGCAATTTCTTCATGGCGATACCCTTCTACGGCAAATAACACAAAAACCAATCGCGCTCTTTCAGGTAATTTAGCAATGTTTTTATCAAGTTCTGTCGGTCTTGACGAATCAATAAGTTCAGGCATTGTCGTTGCTTCTTCTAGTGGTTTATCTTCAATACTAAAAACACGTTGCAACCAATTTTTGTGTTTACGTAAATGCCCAAGCACCACATTCGTTGCAACGCTATATAACCAAGTACTGAATTTACTTTCACCTCGAAAGTTATTAATTTTTTGCCATAGCTGTACAAAAACTTCTTGGCAAACATCTTCAGCACTGTCTTTATCCGCTAACATTCGCCAACATAAAGCATAGATTCGACGATGGTACGCTTGATACAAAGAATAAAAAGCCTGTTGATCACCTTGTTTTGCAAGACTTATCCACTGTAACTCTTCCTGGTTTTCAACCGTTGTGGTAAAACGTTTTTGGGCATCAATGACTTTTGAATTATCCAAAAATGTACTCTCAAATGATGTCAGTTATTAAGTTAGATGCAGTATGACTGAAAAGGGTTTAAAGGAAAATCAAAAAAATTGACAAAAAAAAAGCTGATTTTCATCAGCTTTTTCTAATATAAAAATTATTCAATTAAAAGTATGAACCAATTTCTAAATGGAAGATGCCCATGCTAGCATCTTTCGAGTTACTTAAATCCATCCATAACTGTTTATAACTGGCTTTAATTGTTAATCCGGTATCAATTTCATAACGAAAACCTGCGGCAACATTATACGAAAAGCGAGTATCGTCATAAGTACTTTGGTAAGAGTCACAAATATAGCCCCACCAAGGGTCATACCAACAACCGCCAACCGGAGGACCATTAGCTATATTACTATCGATATAGCTCCAACCTAAACCTGCTTGAATAAATGGGGTAAATTGATCACGAGTAAAATGATAAATGCCATTAACTTGGGTAGTGTAGATGTCCATTTTGTGTTTAATTGATGTAGATTGTCCATCATCATTAACAAACGTTGCTGTATATTTTGGTGAAGATGCCATCCACTCAAAATTAACAAGAATATGCTCATTCACATTGTAGCCAAACGTGAAACCCCAGCCTAAATCATTATCAACATCAACTCCTGAACCTTCAGCTCCATTTATGTCAAATGATTGTGTATTAGAGAACTGAAAAGTAGATTCCCACTTGCCCGCTCTTTTTGTTTGATTAGCTGCAGCATCACTTGCATAGCCTGCTAATAAGCTTGCCAATAGTAAGCTTAGTATAATTGCTTTTTTTCCTAACATTTTACATCCCTTTTTATTAATAATAATTTTATTGCGCTTTAGAGGCACGAGATACATATTCGCCACTACGAGTATCTATTCTCACTTTTTCTCCAATTTGTACAAACAAAGGTACACGAACTACTGCACCGGTGGCTAATGTTGCTGGCTTACCACCTGTACCCGCGGTATCACCTTTAAGACCAGGGTCTGTTTCAGTAACATCAATTTCAACAAAGTTTGGTGGTGTTACTGAAATAGGTGTACCGTTCCATAAGGTAATTGTTGAAACATCGCCCTCAACCAACCATTTAATATTATCGCTAACCGCTTTTTCATCGGCACCTATTTGTTCAAAGGTCTCGTTATTCATAAAGTGCCAAAACTCACCATCGGCATATAAGTAAGCAAGTTCAATATCTAAAACATCGGCGCCTTCAACAGACTCACCAGACTTAAATGTTTTTTCTAAAACCTTGCCCGAAACAAGTTTACGGATTTTAACGCGGCTAAATGCTTGCCCTTTACCAGGTTTAACAAGTTCATTTTCTAGAATGTTGCAAGGCTCGCCATCAAGCATTATTTTAAGGCCTGCTTTGAATTGATTTGTACTGAAAGTTGCCATAATAGTTTATTCTCTTACCTAAGGTAGGTTTCCCTGCTAGTGAACTATCCATTTGAAATAAAGAATAGCTGAGACAGAGAGTTAAATTGAAATTAGAAATTCCGCAAATAATACCCCATATTGATAAAAAAATGCACCTTAGTTGGCAAAAAGAATTAGCAAATGTGGTTACTGATCCTAAAATACTGCTGGAAATGCTGAACATTGAGACTAAAAATTATTTACAACACTTTAAAGCTCGGCAATTATTTCCGGTTAGAGTACCTCGACCTTTTATTAAAAAAATGCAGAAAGGTAATATTAATGATCCGCTACTGAAACAGGTAATGCCTTTATTTTCTGAATTTTTAATCACCGAAGGGTTTATTGCTGACCCTCTTGGTGAACACGATACTGCTGTAGAGGGCTTGTTACATAAGTATAAACATAGAGTACTGTTGATCGTGAAATCTGGCTGTGCGGTTAATTGTCGTTATTGTTTTCGTCGACACTTTCCCTATGCAGATAACAGCCCCAATAAAATACGTTGGCAGCAAGCTCTTGATTATATTCAGCAGCATGAAGAAATAACCGAAGTTATATTTAGTGGTGGCGATCCTCTTATGGCAAGTGATGAACATTTAGCTTGGTTAGTATCACAAATAGAAAATATTTCTCATGTTAAGCGTTTACGGCTACATACCCGGCTGCCTGTTGTTATTCCCCAAAGGATTACCGCTTCACTAGTAAAGTTACTGAGTAAAACTCGATTAAAGACAACCATGGTCTTGCATATTAATCATAGTAATGAAATTGATAAGGCTCTCAGCTCATCGTTAGAACTATTACGTGAAGCGAGGATCCCCCTGTTTAACCAAAGTGTATTGTTAAAAGGAATCAATGATCAAGCGCAGGTTTTATCTCAGCTGAGCGAAAAACTTTTTGATAATGGTATTCAGCCTTATTATTTACACATGTTTGATCAAGTCCAAGGAGCTGCACATTTTGATGTACCAGAAAAACAAGCGGTGAAAATTGCAAAAGAAATGATGATGATCTTACCGGGGTTTTTAATGCCAAAATTAGTCCGAGAAATTGCAGGAGAGGCTAACAAAACACCTATTAATTTGGCATAATAGCGGCAGAGAAATTATTGAAGTATAAATTATGACAGAAACAGTTAATCAACAACTCATGGGTAACATTTCGCTTATCTTAAAAAAATCATTAAGTGCAGATGCAACATTAGCAGACTTACGAGAAAAAAATGTCGCTAGTTTTGACAACATTTTTAAAAAAGATGCCGGTTTTAATTGCTCTGCCAATACATTTCAACCTTACGTTGAAGAAGTAGCCGATGATTTAATACTTTGGCAACAAACTCAAGCACAAGCAACTCTTATTACCCTGGTAAAAAAGATTGAAAAACTTTTTACTGTATTAGGTAACTTTGAAAAAAGTATCGTTATCTAACCTGAACTAGTGCTATTAAGCTAAGTATTACTAATAATACTTAGCTTATTTTAGACTTAAAACTTAAAAGTTAAACCCGCGTTCACTTCTGATTGAATCCAAAGGTTACCTGATATGTAAACCTTACAAGCATCCGTACCACAAAAAATAGCACTGTCAGAATTAAAAAATGTACCATATACCCTACCACCTAACCTCAAACTTATAGTTTCGGATAAGGAAAACTGAGTATTTAAACCAATATTCATCGAAAATCTAGTTTCATTAGTTAGCTCTTTATCATCAGGCGAAAGGTGTGTTAAACCTAATCCACCGGTAACCCACAATGGTAAAGCCCCACCACTAACTGGAACATTTCCACCTAGATGATAATAAGTAATACCTAGACCATTATCACTCAACAGCTCATTATCATTTGAATAACTGTTAAAGTTAGTATTGTAATGACTGATCAGAAATTCACCATTTTGCTTGCGATTAAATGGCCAGCCGATAACTAAACCATAACTGGTATTGTCGACAATTTTAATACTGGATAAACTCGATTGCCCATCTTGCTTTATGTCAAAGTCCCCACCCATTCGGTAGCCTATTAACGGTGTTATTTCAAAACTAGGCTGAGTACTTTTTGCATGAGAAACTACTGATAGTGGTAATAATAAAAAAGCTAAAAACTTGTTTATTGATGGGGTATTGGGTTTCATTTTTATTCCTTTAGTCGTTTTTCATTCACTTATTAAATTAGGCCAATACTAGCCATAAATGATTTTTATTTAAATATTGTTTTCATAAGCTTTTAGCTAATTCTATTTAGTAACACGGATTTAACTAACTTTAGTCAAAGTGTTTAAAATCACTTAGCCCAGCCAAAACGCAGTTATTACTTTCCAATAAAGCTAATATAGATAAATTAATGCCTTCACTAAAAGCTAAATACTCTTCGAAATCGGTAGTTTTTATATAAGCCAAAATTTCAATATTTAATGCCCAAGAACTAAAACCTCGAAAATGTATTCTTAGAGGTTCATCGGCAACGCAGGGTAAACTTTCTAATTCAGTTTGTAATGCTGCAATAAAGTTTTCAATATCTGATTTTTTACAAGTTGTTGCTAATTTTAATTTAGGTCTAAATGCAATTTTTTCACGTTCAGAGAAATTTTCAATTTGCATATCAATAAATTGAGCGTTAGCAACATATACAACTGTTCTATCTAAAGTACGAACCCGAGTAGAGCGTAAACCTATTTCTTCAACTACGCCAAATTGCTTGCCAAATCGACAAAAATCACCAATACGTACCGGGGCTGATGTATATAAAGTGATAGCGGCAATGATATTTTCTACGGTTTTTTGAGCCGCTAATGCGATGGCTAAACCACCAATACCCAAACCCGCTAACAATGTGCTGGCACTAAAACCTAAATTTTCAAACCATACCAAAGTCGCGATTATTACAACTAGAGATTTCACTACCGTGCCTGCTGGTCTAAGTAAATAAACGGCAAGCGGTTTATCTTGAGCGATGAATTTATCAGCAAGAATCGTTTTCATCAATTCAACAAAATGAAAGAACACCCATAACCAAGCAATAATATAAAGTGTTGCCCCTTCAGATACAGCTTTAGTTGCCAGTGTTTGATTGGCTTCTGAAGAAAAATTTCTCAAAAGAAAAACGGCTACCAATAAAGCCAGAGGGTTCTTAATAAATGTCAGGGTATTTTTATTAACTTTAGGATACAGGTATTTCACTAAATAACTTATCAGTAAAGTCACAACTTTGGCGGCAATGAAAAGTAAAGTAAACAGTAAAACGAAATAGCACCACTGCCAGAGCATAACACCAAGTATAATGTTAGCCGGTAACTTCTTTGATAACCATTCACCTAGAGGAGTATAAGAAAACTCATCACTAAGCATAGGTATTTTATTTACTGTGGCATTCGATATTTTCCAAATTTTTACTTTGTCTGTACTTCGAGGGATATGCTGTAGGTATAAATTGATGCTGCCTTTTTTAGTTTCAATCCTACCAATTAGCTCTCGATAAGATGGTAATGAATCGGTAAGGTTTCCTCGTCGCTCGTCACTAATATTATTGAGATCAATCCATAATGTTCTGTTGAGAACAATTGAGAGCTTTCTTGCAAGCTCTTCTTTACCCAAATCAAGTGTGCTTGGAGAAATATTTCTATAATCAAGATACTGTGTTGCTAATGCATAATCATGTGCACTAACAGCATTTATAAACCCTTGAAGACTACTCCTAGGCTGACCGCGATCAAATTCATCTTCAGGTATGTTGTTTGTCGCAGAAGAGTCGACTAATTGGCTTTTATCATCTTGTATACTTTGATTCTCTAATATATCTTTTAAAGATACCTCTGGTGTTTGAGTTGATTGGCCAAGAGTATTTTGACTAAAAAGTAACAAAAATATACAAGTGAATAATAAGTAACCGTTTTTCATAAATGTTTCCTGTTAGTATTTAATAACTAACAATTTATTAACTAAAAAATTAAATTTGCTATTACTGAAACATGGTAACTTACTCAAAGCACAAAAAAAACCGCTAGATGCGGTTTTTTATTAGGCTTCATTAAATGAACTAGTAAAGTATACTGAATATACTTATATAACTTATTTTTCTATCAAAGACTTAAATGTTTCAGAAAACCATTTATCTAACATGCCCTTTTCATAAGCTAAGATATCATTTCGATACCTCAAAGATCTACCCATCATATAATTCATATCCTTGAGATCAGCTTCACCTTTTAAACCGGTGCTCTTATCAGCATTAAGTAGTTGATACGAAAATTTCATCCGGGGAGGGTACATATCTTTGATGACACGAATTCTATTAATGCCACCATGAAAAGTAGTGCCCGCTAGATCAACATTTGTAACCTCAACTTTTAATATTTGACCTTCGGGTAATTGACTGGCTAATTTAGAAAAATGTTTTTCAAAATTAGTGAAAATTTGCTTTCTAAAATTCTTGCGGAGATTATCACCTTCATGAATATCAGTGTATTTATCAGGCTCAGTCCATTTAATTTCAACTTCAGCGGCCAATACTGATGGCGCTGATAAAGTAAATGAAAGTAGTAAGATCATAATTTTTTTCATGGGTATCACCTTTGTGGTTACTTTTATCTCAACTACTATTTAACACCATAAAAAACAAAATAACTGTGACAAATTGTTACTCTTTGCTGTTGTGGTATTGAGCCAGTAACATATCAACAACTCTCGCTACCCGTTCTTTACGCTGCTCAGCGGTAAAATCATTTTGCACAAATCCTTGCGCAGTTCCTCGCCAAATACGTTGCCCAGTTGTAGCGTCATCTACGTAAATAAGAAAACTGCCTTTTTCGTTTTCGCTATTTTCAGGTAAACCAGGAGATACCCCAAACTTCTCATTAATTGTTTCATCACTTAAGTCTTCACTCAAAGCAACACCAAAACCAACATAAAAATCTACTCTTTGATCTGTTCTCGCTAAAAGGAAGCCTTCAGAGGTAAAATCAGCAATAATTTCATTTGAATAAAGCTTATATATATTTTGAAGTTGTTCAGGCTTTATTGACGCCTCTTTAAGATATTTTGGTGATAGAGCAAACTTGCTACCAGAAGGGAAAGTAATAGGTAAATCCCTTGTACTAGATACCGCGAGTTGCGTTTTTCGCATAGGATATTCTTCGATAACTTGCACACAGCCCGCAAGTACAGAAGCTAAAATCAAAGGGAGTATAAGTGTTAATTGTGTCATTTTTCAATCCTAGAAATAATTAATTTTTTTATTACTTTTCTTAATTTACAGTAGCAATAATACTATACGGTGTGTTGATCTTACGTACAAGTATATAAGTTTAAATATGAGGCATTGAAACAAATTGTACAAAGTTTCAGTAAAGTTATCAGGCATAAAAAAAACCTGCCGAAGCAGGTTTTAAAGCGTAATAGCAGCTGTTATTCATGCACAGGATAAACTGTTTAATTCAAGGCGCTTTATTGTGACGTTTAGTGTTTCTTAAACGAACGATAACGCAACTAAGAAGTTAACAATTTAGACAAGCATAAATTACATCATGCCGCCCATATCAACTACAGACCATACAGACAATGGCGCTAAATATTCTGCATATTTAATACCCCTGATTATACCCCTACCCTCACTTTTTAACCTTTTCCGTCTAAATTAATAAGTTTTTTTGTTCATTGAATTGATATCCTAACGCTTTATAGCCTTTTTCCCGTTTCTTCCACATACGCTGTAATGTAGGGAAATCATCAATAAAATCGTAAACTTGAATAACAGTTTTACTACTCCATTCTCGCTGAATTCGTCCAGCGTATTGCGCTAAAATTCCTTTCCAAGCTATCGGTAGTGTTATAAATAAAGTATCTAAATGTGGTAAATCAAAACCTTCACCGACGTATTTTCCTGTAGCTAAGATAACAACAGCTTCATCCTTGCTTGGTTTACTGGATAAGAAAGTTATTCGTTCTTGTCTTTGCTTTGTTGAAATACCACCATGCAGTTCAACAACCTTTATCCCTTTATCAGCCATCAATTTAGCAAGTAATTCAATATGCTCTTTTCTTTCGGTAAGCACCATCACTGATCTGTCATTGTTTACGGACTGCTTGATGCTGTTAACAATCATTTCATTTCTAGCTTGATCACAAACTAAGTGTTTATAAACTTGAGATATATGTGGTTTAGTCTCAGGAATTAACCATTCTGAAGGAAAACCAGTATCAGTCTTAACCACCTTTACATGTTGTTCAAAGCTACTGATGGAGCTTGCTGCCTTATAAACAACATAGCCTATTTGGAAGTGCATTAATTTTTCTAAACCATCTTGGCGTTTAGGTGTTGCCGTAAATCCGTGAATATATTTAGCATGCACTGACTTTATCAAACACTCATAGTTTGATGCAGGCAAGTGGTGGCATTCATCTATTAATATTTGCCCATATTTTTCAATGGCAGGTTTAATGTCTATTCCATTACGGCTAACTAAACTCTGATAAGTAGCGACATCAACTTCATATGTCAGCTTATCTTTACCTCCTAATAATGAGTCTACTTCCACGTTCGCTAGGAATACTTTTATCCGTTCAAGCCATTGTTCCGCTAATTGGCGGT
>JALJPB010000170.1 GCA_022969175.1 Colwellia sp.
TGGAATCATCCAGAAGTGAACTTATTGCAGTTATAGAGCAAAATAACAAGTTAGAGCAGTGGCTAATTGATGAACCTGATAATGATATTCTATTACAATTTATTTTCAGTGAAATAATAGAAGTAAAAATAGGTCTGTCTGTTCCTTGTTTTATTTACAATTTTCCTAAGACACAGGCTTCACTAGCTAAAATATCACCTACAGATAGTAGAGTAGCAGAAAGGTTTGAGTGCTATTTTCAGGGACTGGAAATGGTTTTAATGAGTTAACAGATGGAATTGAGCAATTAACACGATTTGATGAAGATAACAAGGCCAGATTAGCCAAAGGATTACCTGTTAAACCTGTTGATAATAACTTTATTAACGCACTGAATTCTGGTCTGCCAGAGTGTGCTGGGGTAGCTGTAGGTGTTGATAGATTGGTGATGTTAGCATTAAAAGCAGAGCATATTAGAGACGTTATGTCTTTCAATGTTGAAAATGCTTGATAATAAGATAGTGTGATAATGTATCAATTGTGATATTATCTCATTCTATAGAAAGTTGTCTTTATACGCTGGCACTAAGCACAGGAAAGGTTCAGAAAAAATGCTTGATAGATTAGGAATTACTGCAACCTCTTTATGTGCATTACACTGCATATTACTACCTGTTTTATTACCCGCCCTACCATTATTAGGTTTAAGCTTCTTAGCTGATCATTCTTGGGAGCATGTTTTCTTAATTTTTACCGCTATTTTAGGTTCTGTCGCTTTATTTTCTGGATTTAAACGCTATCACCGCAAACTATATCCATTCTATTTACTATTCTTAGGTGTCGGGATTTACTGGATAAAACACGATTTTTCACCAGACTTGGAAGTTTATTTTATTGTGATTGGCGCTTCATTGATTGTCGCTGCACACTTTATAAATTTAAAGTTATGTAATAGTTGTAAAGAATGTGCAGAAGATGGCTGTCAATCAAGTTAATTGACAGCTTAAGTCAGCACTACTAAATCTGAGCTAATTTATATCTAAATCTTTTAACTTTCTAGTCAGAGTGTTTCTTCCCCAACCTAGTTTTTTTGCTGCTTCTTGTTTATGACCTTGAGTAAATATTAATGCTCTTTCTAGCAGTATTTTTTCAAATTCAGGTAATGCATCATCTAATATTGCACTGCGGCCAGCTAAAAGTTGCTCATCCATCCAGTAACCTAATGATTGTTGCCATGATTGGCCATTACTAACATCACTAGTTCGTTGAGTTAACTCGGAAGGCATGTCCTCAACGAGAATCTCTTTGCCACTTGCCATTACCGTTAAAAATCGGCAAATGTTTTCTAGCTGTCGTACATTACCAGGCCAGTTAGATTGTTTTAGGTAATTAACCGCATCTTTATGTAAGAGTTTTTGTTCAACACTTAACTCTTGTGCAGCTGACTTTAAAAAATGATTAGCTAGTTGTTCAATATCTTCTTTACGTTCTCTTAAGCTAGGTAAGTGAATTCTAATGACGTTTAGACGATGAAACAGATCTTCTCTAAATTCATTTTTATTGACTCTCTCTTCAAGATTTTGGTGGGTTGCTGCAATGATCCTAACGTCTACTTTTATTGGTGAATGTCCACCAACACGGTAGAATTGTCCATCTGAAAGTACGCGCAATAATCTAGTTTGAATATCAAGTGGCATGTCACCAATTTCATCAAGAAAAAGAGTGCCATTGTGAGCTTGTTCAAACCGGCCGTGTCTTACCGCATTAGCTCCGGTAAAAGCTCCTTTTTCATGACCAAAGAGCTCAGATTCTATTAGATCTTTTGGAATTGCAGCCATATTCAAAGGAATAAAGGGTTGTTTAGTTCGTGGGCTATGCATATGCAATGCATGAGCTACTAATTCTTTACCTGTTCCAGATTCACCATTAATTAAAACACTAATACTTGAACGTGATAATCGACCAATTGCACGAAAGACTTCTTGCATCGCGGGTGCTTCACCAATGATGCCAACAGGAGCAGGTGAGTTGTCTTGTATTTTACTTTTTTGTTTAGTTTCTTTGGCGTGACTTAGCGCTCTTTTGGTAAGGGCTACCGCTTCATCTACGTCAAAAGGTTTAGGTAAATATTCAAAAGCTCCACCTTGGTATGCGTTTACTGCACTATCAAGATCGGAGTGGGCTGTAATAATTATCACTGGAATGTTAGGGTATTGTTCACTAATAGTGCTAAGTAATGACATACCGTCCATATTTGGCATACGAATGTCAGAAATGATGACTTCAGGTTGATCATGCATAAGTGCTGTGAGTAAGTTATCTGCATTGTCAAATGATGCTGAACTGATGTTTGCACCAGAAAGTGCTTTATCTAGCACCCACCTAATCGAGCTGTCGTCATCTACAATCCATACCTGTTCGGTAATCATGATAATTTCTCTTTGTTATTAGTTAGAGTAAGGGGTAATAAAATAATAAACTCTGTATGCCCCGGGCGGCTATTGCATGAAAGTTTACCTTGGTGCTGATGGATAAGGGTTTGTGAAATTGACAGACCTAAACCTGTGCCATTCTGTCGTCCAGAAACCATGGGATAAAATAAAGTATCTTGAATGTGAAAAGGTATTCCAGGGCCGTTATCAATTATACTTATCTGAACGCATAACTTTGTACGTTTACCATTAATTGTTTGATTACTCGCGATTCGGGTTTTGATAGTAATGCTGCCTTTGTGATCTAACACTTGGCATGCATTACTAACGATATTTAGTATTGCCTGTTGTAATTTGTCTTCATCAAAAATAATATCAGGTATTGAAGGATCATAATCTCTATTCAGAGTTATACCTTTACTTTCATCATAAGAGATTAGTTGATGAACTTTTTCTAATACCAAATGTATATTTTGTTCGGTCATCCTAGGTAATTGGTTAGGGCCTAAAAGTCGATCTACTAAATTGGTCAGTCTATCCGCTTGTTCAATTATCATAGCGGTATATTCTTGTTGATCTTGATTCAGTTCTTTATTGAGAAGTTGTGCTGCACCACGTAATCCACCTAATGGATTTTTAATTTCATGTGCCAAACCTTTAATAAGATCTCTAGCCGATTCCCATTGCTGTTGTTGAAAAACTTCATTGCTTATTTGTTTTTGCTGATCAATTTGTTTGAATTCTAACAGCAAGTGATTTTGATCGTTAAACTCCACCGAGGAAGCCGTTACTTCAATAGTAATTCGGCCACCATCGATAAATTCTAGAATTACATCACTGTTGGTAAATTCTTGACCACTAGCGAATAAGTCAAATAAGCAGCTTGCATTGAGTGCTGTTGAAAGAAATACATCAGTAAAAGTTAATCCGTACAGCTTGTTTAAACTCTTTATTAAAAGCGCTTCGGCCGCAGGGTTTAAATATTGAATGGCTAATTGTTTATCAAGCACTACTACAGCGGTAACCATTTGGTTGGCTAACTGTTGCTGATAACTTAATTTTAATTCTTGTATTGTCTGACGATTGTGCAAGCTAAAACCTTATTGCACCAATCTGGTGCTCTGATTTATTCAGTTTAATGAATAATGGCTTTATATGCACCTAAAAGGTTAATTTACCGAGGCACGATGCATATAAAAGGTTGTTAGCTTGGAAGATGCAATAACCTTGCCTTCCTTGTCAATAAGATCCATTTTGAGTTGATGTTCACCTCTATCGATATTTTTTAGAGAGAACAAGGTATGTGTTTGTGGCTTTTTGTAAGCTTTACCGTCAACATAAAGCTGGATTTTGAATCCACGTTGAAAGACAGGCTTGATGCCACCACTAATGAATATAGACCCAGTATTGTCTCTGATTGTTGTATTGTTTATGGGCTGGGTTATAACTACTTCATAACTATTATCTAATTCTTTTGGTTTAATGTCTAAAAGTGAAGTTTCCATATTCATGGAAGGAACTATGGTGGAATTAGATTTTAATTTCACTTCTTCTGCACCTGCACGGGGACTATCGGAGAAAACTAATACTCCCTCTTCATTACGCCAAACATAAATTTTAGTCGAAGTTGCTAGCACTGGAATAGTGAGCGAAATAACTAAAGAGAGCGCAATGAAATATTTGAGCATAAGTTGTTTTTTGTCTCCGTACAATTGTTAACACTTAATCTATCCAAATTATTGATTATAATCTACAAAAAAGCTCACCTTAGTGAGCTTTTTTTAACAATAATGATGTATTGTATCATTATTTAATAAACTATTAACAACTAAACACTATAATACATATCAAATTCAACGGGATGAGTTGTAGAGTTAAGTAGCTCAACCTCTTCACGCTTAAGACCAATATATGCATTGATCATATCGATATCCATAACACCACCAGCTGTTAAGAAGTCATTATCAGCTTCAAGTGCATCTAATGCTTCTTCAAAAGATGAAGCAACTTGTGGAATTTCTGCAGCTTCTTCTGGGGGAAGGTCGTATAAATCTTTATCCATAGCATCGCCAGGATGAATTTTGTTTTTGATACCGTCAAGACCTGCCATTAACATTGCCGTGAAACCTAAGTAAGGGTTCATTGTTGGATCAGGAAAACGAACTTCGATACGCATAGCTTTAGGACTAGGTACAATTGGAATACGAATTGAAGCTGAGCGATTACGTGCCGAATATGCAAGCATTACCGGAGCTTCGAAGCCAGGTACAAGACGCTTGTATGAGTTAGTGGATGCATTAGTAAATGCATTTAGTGCTTTAGCATGTTTGATGATACCACCAACATAATAAATGGCCATTTCTGATAAACCGCCGTACTTATCACCTGAGAATAAGTTAACGCCATCTTTAGCTAGAGATTGATGAACATGCATGCCCGTACCGTTATCGCCTACTAAAGGCTTAGGCATGAACGTTGCTGTTTTACCATATGCGTGAGCTACGTTATGAACAACATATTTGTATATTTGAACTTCGTCTGCTTTTTTAACCATGGTATTAAAACGACAAGCAATTTCATTTTGGCCAGCAGTTGCTACTTCATGGTGATGTGCTTCAACAACTAAGCCCATTTCTTCCATTACTAAACACATCGCTGAACGCAAATCTTGTGAAGAATCTACCGGCGCAGTTGGGAAATATCCACCTTTAACACCAGGGCGATGGCCCATGTTACCCTCTTCATATTCAGTACCTGAATTCCAAGCGGCTTCTTTATCATCAATTTTATAGAAAGAGCCGCTCATATCTGTATGGAAACGAACATCGTCAAAAACGAAGAACTCTGGCTCTGGACCAATTAATACTTCATCTGCAATACCTGTACTGCGCAGATATTCTTCAGCACGTTTAGCAACAGAGCGTGGGTCACGGCTGTAACCTTGCATTGTAGCAGGCTCAACTATGTCACAACGTAAGTTTAAAGTAACAGCTTCGGTAAACGGGTCTAATACCGCGGTAGATGGGTCTGGCATCATAACCATGTCAGATTCGTTAATCCCTTTCCAACCCTCAATAGAAGAGCCATCAAACATCTTACCATCTTCAAAGAAGTCTTCATTTACTTGGTGATGAGGGATTGAAACGTGCTGCTCTTTACCTTTAGAGTCTGTAAAACGAAGATCAACAAATTTAACATCGTTGTCCTTGATTAAATCTAAAACTGCTTGTGACATTTAGTGTCTCCAATATTGAGTAGTATAAATAAGCGTAAAATAATTGTCTTCAATAAAGCTAAAATCGTGCCAAGGATCAAGGTGCTGATATACAAGCTTTTTTTCTTCTGTTAATGTTTTTTGTGCACTGTTGTGGTGCATTTGTTGTTTTGTTTTGGTGCACTGTCATTACGTTGCACTAAATGTAAGCTTTAGGCTAGTTGTTATGAATTTTTTTTGACCTTATTTGAATAGAAACTAATAGTTATCTTTATTTAATTATCTCCTGTATAATACGCGCCCAATTATAGTCCTATTAAATTACCGCAGTATTCTATTAATAACTAGAGTACTTTATTAAAAGTGAGTAACGCCAGTGTTAGATAAATTACGTAATGTAGCCATCATCGCCCATGTCGATCATGGTAAAACCACCTTAGTTGATAAGTTGCTTGAGCAATCAGGTACTTTAGATTCACGTGCCGGTCATGATGAACGTGTAATGGATTCAAACGATATTGAAAAAGAACGTGGTATTACTATTTTAGCTAAAAATACTGCGGTTAACTGGAAAGGCTATCGTGTAAACATTGTAGATACTCCTGGCCATGCCGATTTTGGTGGTGAAGTTGAACGTGTTATGTCAATGGTTGACAGTGTACTGTTAATTGTTGATGCACAAGAAGGCCCTATGCCGCAAACACGTTTTGTTACCCAAAAAGCCTTTGCTCAAGGTCTTAAACCTATCCTAGTTATCAATAAAGTTGATAAGCCTGGTTCACGTCCTGATTGGGTTATGGACCAAGTTTTTGAATTGTTTGATAACTTAGGTGCCACAGACGAACAGTTAGACTTTAAAGTGGTCTATGCTTCAGCAATTAATGGCTGGTCCTCTTTAGAAGAAGGCGAAATTGGCACCGACATGACACCTTTGTTTGATACTAT
>JALJPB010000171.1 GCA_022969175.1 Colwellia sp.
ATAACGATTACCAACTACCAGAATAACGACTGTCAACTACCGGAATGGCGATTGCTAACTACCGGAATAACGACTGCCAACTACCGGAATAACGACTGCCAACTACCGGAATGACGATAATCTGCTACCGAATGGTCGTTCATTCAACTACCTGTGTAACTGTACTCAATTACCTTTATCTTCTCAAGTAACAAAAAAGCTCATCTAAAGAGATGAGCTTTTTAAATTAACCGCGTGTATTAAGCAGTGTTGTTTTAATGTCGACATCGTTATAACAACTATGATCTGTCACTAAAATTAACACATCTGCCCATGCTTGTATTTCATCTAACGACTCAATTCGAGAGCAATTCCAATTAGGCACAAAGGGATCATGGTAACAAACCTCTACTCCTGCTTGGGTAAAGTATTGTAAAATAGCTTCTGCAGGGGTTTCTCGACAATCATCTACATTAGCTTTATACGCCACACCTAAAATACCAATTTTTTTACCATTAACAGAAGTTAATAAATCAAGCGCCTGTTGAGCAACAATATTAGGACGTTCATCATTAATAGCTCGAGCAAGACGAACAAGCTCACCCGCTTTGGTATTTTCAACTAAAAACCACGGATCAATTGGAATACAATGACCACCAACTCCTGGACCAGGTGATAATACATTAACTCGAGGGTGGCGGTTAGCAAGGCGAATAACTTCATGAACATCTACCGCTAATTCTTCACAGACTTGTGAAAGTTCATTGGCAAAAGCAATCCCAACATCACGAGAAGTATTCTCAACTAATTTAATACATTCTGCTGTAGTTAGGTCAGTTAAAAACACTTCACCTTTAACAAAGCTTTGATAAATCGCTTTCACTTTCTGTTGGGCAACATCATTAGCTGCACCAATAATACGGTCATTATTAACTAATTCATGCAAAGTAGCGCCTGGTATTGCACGTTCAGGACAATGCACTACATCAATAGTTAATCCGGCTTGCTCAAAACGTTGAGCCACTGCCATACTCGTTTGTGGAGAAATAGTAGACTCGATAATCACCGTTTGACCATCTTTAGCGACTTTAGCAATAGCATCAGCAGCACTAAAAACATAATTTCGATCACAACACTTACCTTCAGCAGAGTCATTATAAGGGGTAGGCACTGCCACTAAATAGGTATCACTTGAAGGAATCTGGGTATCAGCTGATAAATAGCCTTGGGAAACCACTTTAGTGATTAACTCCGGCAAGCCGACTTCATCAAATGGACATTCAGCGCGATTGATTGATGCAACTTTTTCTTTATTTAAATCGACACCTGTAACACTATATCCAGCTTGAGCTAACAAACTTGCAATAGGTAACCCCATGTAGCCCATACCCACAACAGCAATAGTTTCATTCTTTGCAACAATCGGCTGTTCAATTAATTCACTGTTGTCAGCAACAATAATATCAATAATCGCTTCTGCAACATGACCGTCGCCAAATGGATTTTCCCAATTAAACTCTTCTCCAGCTGCTCTCGCTGATAACCATTTATCTGCAGCAGCCAATGCTTTTTTAGCATCACGGCCAACTAAAACATTTGCCCCAACTTCAATAGACTCTGGACGCTCGGTATTTTCACGCAACGTAATACAAGGCACGCCTAATAAACAAGCTTCTTCTTGAATACCACCTGAGTCAGTTAAAATTAATTGTGCTTTTTTCTGTAGTTGAATAAAGTCTAAGTAGCCTATCGGCGGTAATAACTTCAAATAACTTGGCACTTCAATGTTAAATTCTTTTAACTTTGCCTGAGTACGCGGATGAATTGGCCAAACAATTGTTTGGCTATATTTGGCATGTAACTGATCAAATAAATCTAATAATTCTAATAAATTCGACGGAATATCAACATTAGCCGCACGATGTGCAGTAACTAAAAAGTATTTACCCGCTTCTACGCCCAGATCTTTTAAAATAGTACTTTTATCTTCAGATAACTTTAAGTGTTGAAACAAAGAGTCTGACACCGTATTACCGACAGTGAATATTTTACTGTCACTGATACCTTCTTTAGCAAGTATCGCTTTTTGATTAGGACCTACAGCAAATAAATATTCGCTGATATGATCTGTCATAATTCGATTGGTTTCTTCAGGCATGGTACGATCGTAACTACGTAACCCGGCTTCAATATGACCGACTTTAATATCAAGCTTCGACGCTGAAAGTGCGCCTGCTAGTACTGTGTTTGTATCACCTTGAACTAAAACCACATCCGGTTTTTCATCAATAAGAATCGGCTCCATTTTAATTAAAATGTTACCAGTTTGGTTACTGTGCAAGCCAGAGCCGACACCTAAATTATAATGCGGGGCGGGAAGGTTCAACTCATCAAAAAAGATACTGTCCATATCTTGAGAATAATGCTGATTAGAATGAATAATAAAGTAGGGTATTCCACGGTTTTGACACTCACGTATCACTGGAGCCATTTTAATTATTTCAGGCCGAGTGCCAACGACAATCCCTATTTTCATTGTTATTTCCTATAATATATTTAACGCTAAATTTACAATTGAAATATTCTAACGTTTTGGTGATTTTTTAACAGCTTTTTTATCATTTACTTAAACAACACCACGGTGTTATCTCAAAGTTCATCCCCCAATGTCGAAGTGTTTTAGTGAAAATTATATTCTCACAAATAGTAGATTGCGGCCCAATACCCTTCCGAAATGACATTATTTAGCATAGTTCATAAATGGAATGGCTTAATATTAATTTTTTTCATCCACATATTCCGTCACAACACGAAGACTTAGTTCTGACATTTGTTTATGCCATAGGGATGTTGAAAAAGTATGGTTTGCATTTTTAACTGTTTCAATAATATGTGTCGAGCCTTTCAAAAGTTTTTGCCAACGGCCATCACTTTTAATTAACAGGTTAAATTCATCAGCAGTCAAATCATTACCACTTAAAATAACATTAATTGTCCCTGAAAAACTTAACGAACCATAAAGCATTAAATCAACAAAATTATGCTCTATTTGTTTCTGCTTACTCAAACGTTGAAAATTTTTAATATCATTAACCGTACTTCGCGTTTTTAAATGCCCTTTAAGCAATTTTTTCCAAAACGACTTCTGAAAAAAACGCTTAAAGTAGTATGTTCGTAAATACACCTTAGCCTCTGTAGATACTTGTCGCACCCATGGGTTTAATAATATAACTTGTTTAATTCGCTCATCTTTAGTTTTAGCTAAATAGATCAAAATAGCCGATGCCGCGTCACATAACCCCCATAATGTAATATGATTAATACTAGTGTTTTGTTTTAATAAAACATCAACGGCAGCACCAATATCAGCAGTAATCTCGGTAAACTCAGTAACATCTCCTTCGCTATCTCCAGCACCAGAGTAATCAAATCTTAAAACATCAATCCCTTGCTTTGCATACTGCCTAGCAAGAAGAAGAAACTGCCGATGGCTACCAACACGAGTTTGTGGCCCGCCAACTACTATTATTACGGCTTTATGCGCAGGATCCACCGCTTGATGATATATACCCAAAAGCTGATTATTTTGAGACTGAAACACAACTGGGTTTTCTATTGCTTCAACCTTCATCAATGATTTCCTGTAAACATTTCAAAGAAATGGCTAAAAATTCTTTAGGATCAATCAACTCCGATGCTTGCCAATATTTATAATCTTGTACAGTAATTAAATGAGTATTTAGATGTAATTGACTTAGCTTTTGGAATTGATTCTTTCTAGATAAAGTAAGTTCACGTTCACCATCACTTAACAATTCAAAATGAAAACACTTTACCTTAGCAGCAACATCAGAAAAAATACTCTTAAGTGATTGTGTAGTCAATTCATCTAGGAGCTGATGCTGAAGGCGATAGCCTGCAATTTCAATAATTGTATCGTCACTTGGAAGTGAATAAGTTTTTATCGATGATAGATCTTGCGTTAACGCTAAACGTTTAAATTGCTGAACAAATCTTTTACCGTTAAATTCTGGCTGCCAAAGCTGTAAGACATCCACTTTATTAATGATTTCTGTCGTTAACAGCAGTACTGCGGAAGTAGGCAAACATAATACTAGTGGTTTATCTGAAGTTAACCTAATTTGAATAATTTGTGCTAATAACTCTTCATGCCACATAGCAAGCGTAACATCAACAAGGTTTTTTTGGCTATCACCAGTGCCTATAGCGTCATATATAATAGACTTAAAATTCAATTGATATGCGCTGATGGCAGATCGAGTAAAAACATGCCGATGCCGATTAGCGTCTTCAAAAAGTGGGGGTACGTATAATATATGACCATTTATTTTGTCAGGGCTACGGCAGATTCGAAATAACCCGCCATTAGGCCCTGGCCAAAATTCAGCCGTTATATCAATCAATCGAGTTAACCATATTCATGATAAGTGAGGCTAAAGCCCCTATAGTTTCAAAGTTTTCTGCATCTATGTCTTCATCATCAATGAGAATATCAAAAATATCTTCAATTTCCCCAATCAAAGTAACAATGCTCATAGAATCAAATTCAGGGAGTACACCAAAAAGTTCAGAATCTTCTTGCCAATAAGCCTGCCCATAACTTGGCATCATGTTCATCAGTATTTTAGCTAACCGATTAACGATCTCTTGCTTGTTCATTATTATTTATAAGTTCCTTTTTATCAGAGCTATTTACTCGTTATCTCATAACACTATCGAAATAAAGTCATTAATTTAGTCTTAACTTTCACTAACAGTAAATACTTTACAGCAGCTAGATTACCACGCAATGTTCTATGATTAAAAACTTGATAAACAATACGGTGGCGTTGTTGTGTCATCCAATCTTTTTTATAACGTTCATTGCCCATGCCAAACTCTATGACGGTCACTTTGTCTTCATCAATAACATGCTTTGATAACGCCAAAGACAAAATAGAACCGACAGAAAATTCTTGATACTTGGTAGAATAAGCTAATTTAAAAATAGAAGCACTTTCACCTTGAATAAACCAAATTTGAACTGCTGCTGGTTGGTCATCAACAAACAACATCCCCATTCTTAGCTGATTATTGCGGATGGCTTGTAAACAAACTTGTTCAATGAAATCAAAACTGTACTCTTCACCTTTCCAGCTTTGTTGATAAATATCTTGGTAATCGACAAAATATTTATCAAACAGTGCTTCGCTAGTAATAATTTCGATATGGTATTTATGTGCTCGAGAAAGTTTTTTCTCTCGCCGTTTAATGGTATTACGCAATTGGCTTGGGCGTTCAGTGTGGTAATGCTCAAAGCTTTGAATGTTACTCTCAAAAAAGTTAACACTTTGGTTATAAATTCTTTGGTATTTAAACGTTTTCTCTATAATTAATGCCGACTCATCAAATTGACTTATGGGCCCTAATAACATTTGATCCCAGTTACCTTGGCTATTTATGTGTTCAATTAATTGATGAAACACTTTGGTTTTAGTAACACCCGATAACTTGCTTGAATAATAAACTTGAGTAATAGCAGAATAAAAACTGGTTAAAGAAAATACCTTGTCAGAATGATGTACCAAAGGCCAAGTTACCACTAACTGTTCCTTATCAAACATACAATGCACAATAACTTCAGCATTGTTAGGCAACATAAACTGTTCAGTTGCCAATAACCAAGTTTGTGAAAGCTCAAATAATTCAAGTGGAGCGGATAATACTTGGTGATTCAAAAACTCAACGAGTGTTATCTGCTTATAAGTGAACAAGAGGCACTAATCCTTATTCAGCTAATAACAACGCCAGCACTTGCTGGGTTTTATTATTCATTAACTGCACATCAGCTTTTGATTCAACGTTAAGTCTCACTACTGGCTCGGTATTACTGCTGCGCAAATTAAAGCGCCAACTGCCAAACTCCATACTGATACCATCTGTTTTATCAATCACTAACGCATCCTCTTGATAATAATCATAAACCCTAGCTATCGCTTTTTGTGGGTCGGCTATTTTATTATTAATCTCACCTGACGATGGATACGCGGCTATACGCTGTTTAACTAAACTAGATAAAGGCCGCTGGCGTAAACACACCAGCTCAGCGATTAACAGCCAAGGGATCATTCCGCTATCACAATAGAAGAAATCTCGAAAGTAATGATGGGCACTCATTTCGCCGCCGTAAATGGCATCTTCAAGGCGCATACGTTCCTTAATAAAAGCGTGCCCAGTTTTAGATTGAATCGCTTGACCGCCCGATCTTTCGACAATATCAATAGTATTCCAAGTCAAACGGGGATCATGAATAACT
>JALJPB010000172.1 GCA_022969175.1 Colwellia sp.
AGCTTGAGCTCTGTTTTTATGTTGCGAACGTTGATCTTGACACTCAACAACAACACCCGATGGAATATGAGTAATACGAATTGCTGAATCAGTTTTGTTAACGTGCTGACCACCAGCGCCCGAGGCCCTAAAGGTATCAATTTTCAAATCGGCTTTATTTATTTCTATAGCATCAGCTTCAGGAATTTCAGGCATTACCACCACAGTACAAGCAGAAGTATGGACACGACCTTGAGATTCTGTTTCTGGGACCCGTTGTACACGATGCCCACCCGACTCAAATTTCATATAACCATAGGCGCCATCACCAACCACTTTAAAAATAGCCTCTTTATAGCCACCTTGTTCACTTTCATTGGTATTCATTATTTCAATTTTCCAGCCCTTTTTTTCAATATAGCGGCTGTACATTCTAAATAAATCACCAGCAAAAATTGCAGCTTCATCACCACCAGCACCAGCGCGAATTTCCATATAACAGTTGCGATCATCATTAGGATCTTTAGGTAATAATAAAACCTGTAAATCGTCAGTTAGCTGTCTAACAGCCTTTTTAGCGTCTTTAAATTCTTCTTGCGCCATTTCTCGCATCTCAGGATCTTCATCTTTAAGCATTTCTTCTGCGGTAGAAAAATCATCAACAGCACCTTGGTATGCTTTAAATACTGAAGTCACTTCGTCTAATTGCTTAAATTCTTTTGATAAAGCCCGAAATTTGTCTTGATTACTAATAGTTTCAGGATCGGACAATAACGCCATTACTTCTTCAAAGCGCTCTACCAGCACTTCAAGCTTTTGATAAACTGATTTATTCATTAATAACTTCTTATCTATAGATAACAGATATCACTCTATTAGACCAAAACACATGATTTTGCTATTGAGTGATAGGGATAATTTTTGATAATGGCGGCATTATATTCTACTTATGCCCATAGCGCAGAAATTTTTTGTTCTAAAAATACAAAAAACCTAGCTTTAACTAAGGCTTTTTGGAAACACTACCGAGAATTTAATAATATTTACGAGTCTTTAGCTTCTAAATTGAAAATATCACGCAAATAAATTAATTTGTCTAGCTCGCCCCCTTGAGCCGCACTTTGAATTGCACTTGTTGGGGCGTGCATAAACTTATTGGTTAACTTGGTTGCAAGTTCTGCTACAACCGCTTCTGGCGATTTATTATTTTGAAGTTGTATTAAAGCTTTTTCTAACAATTGATCGCGACTTTCTAAACACTGGTTACGATAGCTAATGACGGTATCTTGGGTATTCAATCCACGAAGCCAAGACATAAATTTATTTGACTGGCTATTCACCATGCTTTCAGCTTCTACAGCTGCTTTACGCCGACTTTGAATATTTTCAGCAATAATGGTTTGTAGGTCGTCAACGGTATATAAGAAGACATCTTCAAGGTCTGCAACCTGCTCTTCTATATCACGGGGAACTGCCAAATCAACCATAAATATAGGACGATGCTTTCTTTGTGAAAGCGCATTTTCGACCATGCCCTTACCGATAATAGGTAAGGTACTACCCGTGGAACTAATAACGATGTCAACTTGGCTCATTTTTTCTGGTATTTGCGCCAGAGTAATAACATCAGCCCCTATTTTTTTTGCCATGACCTCAGCACGAGCAAGCGTGCGGTTAGCCACGGTAATTTTACCAACATTATTATCATAGAGATGCTTAGAAACTAATTCGATGGTTTCACCTGCGCCAACTAAAAGCACATTAACATTTTCAAGTTTAGCAAATATGTGTTTGGCCAGATTAACAGAAGCAAAGGCGACAGATACCGCACTTGCTCCAATATCTGTTTCCGTTCTGACTTGTTTGGCCACACCAAAAGTGCGTTGAAATAATCGGTCTAAAACAAGTGACATTGACCCAGCCGCTTTTGCTTGGCTATACGCTTGTTTCATTTGCCCCAAAATCTGTGGTTCACCTAAAACTAATGAGTCTAATCCACAAGCAACGCGCATCATATGATTAACGGCTTCTTGCCCTTGATGGCAATAAATACTGGGTAAAATAGTTGAAGCTGGTACGTTATGATAGCTCTCTAACCACTTCAGAATACGTTCTTGAGTGAGGTTTACATCCCCTTCTTGTACAACATATAACTCAGTTCGGTTACAAGTAGAAAGGATCGCAGCTTCGCCACATTGTACTTCTTGCAGCATTTGTTGCAATGCGGAGCTTAAGTGATCAGGATTAAAAGCAATTTTTTCCCTGACAGCAACAGGTGCAGTTTTATGATTAATACCAAGAGCGACAATGGACATAATGCTAAGTATTCGACCTTTCTATAAATATATGTGATTAGCTCTATTGTAATACGAATATCGCCATAGAGCTAAGAAATTAACCTTATTATGGTTCAGGTTTTAAATAATAACTATGATCTGTAACAAAATCTGCGACAATTTTAAGAAATACCAACATATATTCCACAATCAGTGATATATATGCTCAAATAGCTTCAGCAAAAAAATCACCAAAAGTAATGCCTTAATAATGACTCTTTTTTTTCGTTTTATCTTTCTCTCTTTACTCGTAATACTCATTAACGGTTGTAGTTCTAAAGTACCAGCGAAAAGCAGTATTATGACAAATAAAACCATTGAGCAAAGAAATGAAATATTATCAAAACTTAACGATTGGCAACTCAATGGTAAAATTGCCTTCATCCAAGGAAAACAGAGAGAGGCTACTTCTATTAGGTGGCAGTATAAAAAGAGCAACAACAGCCAAAAGCTTGATTTGAACGCCTACCTAGGCATTAATGTTCTACATTTAGAGTCAAAAAACAATCGCCATACTATAAAGGTTGATGGCCAAACGTATCAAAGCGAAAACCTTGATCAATTAATCACATCTTTGACAGGATTCACTTTTCCAACACAAGCGCTAACTTTTTGGCTTAAAGGGTTAGTTTATAATCCGCACGATAAAATTGATTACCATCAAGTTACCTTACTGCCATTAGCTTTAACTAGTGAATATAATAATGAACAATGGCACATACAATATGGAAATTACCAACAAGTAGGCAATGTGCAACTAGCCACCAAATTTACCATTAAGCAAAATAATTTATTAATTAGAATATCCGTAAAAAAATGGACGTTTTAGAAAATGACCCAAACACAATTCCATCAATTTTCATCACCGGCTAAATTAAATTTATTTCTTCATATTGTTGGTAGGCGCAAAGACGGTTATCACGAACTTGAAACACTTTTTCAGTTTGTTCACTATAGCGACACACTTGAAATAAGAGCAACACAAAGCCCAGAAATTAAATTACTTACTCCTATAGAAGGTGTTGCTGAGCAAGATAACTTAATTTATAAAGCGGCAAAAATTTTACAAGATAAAACGAACACTCAGCTAGGCGTAGAAATAAAAATTAATAAAATTTTACCTATGGGGGGTGGTTTAGGGGGCGGCTCATCAAATGCTGCAACGGTTTTAATGGCATTAAATGTCTTGTGGCATTGCCAACTATCACTGAATGATTTAGCCAAGCTAGGTATTAGTTTAGGTGCTGACGTGCCAATATTTATTCATGGCTTTTCTGCTTTTGCTCAAGGAGTTGGTGAAAAATTAACACCACAATCACCAAAAGAATACTGGTATTTAGTTAGTAAACCTGAATGTAGCATTTCAACCGCTGAAGTTTTTAACCATAAAGAATTACCTCGTAATACACCAAGGCTTACTACAAGTGAGATAGAGTTAAAAAACTGCCATAACGATTGCCAAACATTAGTAATAAAAATTTACCCTAAGGTTGCCAAGCTACTCTCTTGGTTGTTAGAATACGCGCCATCTCGAATGACGGGAACAGGTGCGTGTATTTTTTCGCAGTTCAACTCGAAAGCTGAGGCGCTTTTAATACAATTGAAACTCCCACCAGAGGTTGAATCATTTGTAGCTAAGGGGGTAAATAAATCACCTTTATTAGCAGAATTAGAAGCTTTGAGAGAGAAAACTAAACTATTTAAATAATTTACTGAGTTTTAGCTATATTAATATGACGTTTTTATTTTAACCTTTATGTTAATAGTCCTAAATTTGGTATCGTAATGTTAATGTCAAAAGTTTCTGAGGAACTGATAGTGCCTGACATGAAAATATTTGCGGGTAACGCCACCCCTGAACTGGCCAAACAAATTGCTAATCGTCTCTATATTACTTTAGGCGAAGCCAAAGTTGGTAGCTTTAGTGATGGTGAAATAAGTGTTGAAATTACTGAGAACGTACGTGGTTCGGATGTTTTCATTATTCAATCAACATGTTCTCCAACCAATAATAACTTAATGGAATTGATCGTAATGATTGACGCTTTACGCCGTGCTTCTGCCGGTCGTATTACTGCTGTTATTCCTTACTTTGGTTATGCTCGACAAGACAGACGTGTACGAAGTGCTCGTGTGCCAATTACTGCAAAAGTTGTTGCTGACTTTCTATCAAGTGTTGGTGTTGATCGGGTTTTAACGGTTGATCTTCATGCCGAACAAATTCAAGGGTTCTTTGATGTACCCGTAGATAATGTTTTTGGTACGCCTATTCTTTTAGAAGATATGTTAGAAAGAGACTTAGATAACCCTATCGTTGTTTCGCCTGACATTGGTGGTGTAGTACGTGCTCGCGCTGTTGCAAAACTCTTAGATGATGCCGATCTTGCCATTATTGATAAACGTCGCCCTAAAGCGAATGTTGCTCAAGTAATGCATATTATTGGTGATGTTAAAGGTCGCGATTGTATTATTGTTGATGACATGATTGACACAGGTGGCACATTAGCAAAAGCTGCTGAAGCATTAAAAGAACATGGCGCAAAACGTGTTATTGCTTATGCAACTCACCCAGTGCTTTCGGGTAATGCTTATGAAAATCTTAAAACTTCAGTGATTGATGAATTAGTCGTTACGGATTCAATTCCATTATCGGCTAAAATGAAATCGCTGAAAATTATCCGTCAACTTACCTTAAGTGGCATGTTATCTGAAGCGATTCGTCGAGTATCTAACGAAGAGTCTATATCAGCAATGTTTGAATAAATAATTAGCTTATTCATTCAAACATTTAAAAAGCACCTTGTAAGGTGCTTTTTTATTATTTATTGCCCTGCAATTTTGATAAACAATAGACCTGATTAAACTGAAGTGTTATTATTCCGCGCCTTTTTTATCTGATAGTAGTTAATTCTGTGAGTATTAAAAAGACAACGCTATTGTTTTTGGTCGCAAAAAACAATAATTTATTTAAACTTATTATATGAGTATATATCATGATTGATTTATTTACTTTGGAAGCTGAAGTACGTACTGATTTAGGGAAAGGTGCGAGCCGCCGCCTACGTCACGCGAACAAAGTTCCAGCAATTTTATACGGTGAAGGCAAAGAGCCTGTTTCTTTAACTTTAGAGCACAAAAACGTTTTTCGTGCCCAACAAGAAGAAGCTTTCTATGCACACGTATTAACACTTAATATTGACGGTAAGCCTGTTGAGTGTCTTTTAAAAGACATGCAACGTCATCCGTTCAAACAAATAGTTATGCACTTAGATTTCATCCGTATTGATGCTAATCACGCTGTACATACTAATGCTCCTATTCACTTCATTAACGAAGAGAATATTGCTAAGACTGGCGCGGTTATCAATCATCACGTATTAGAAATCGCAATTAGCTGTTTACCAAAAGATTTACCTGAGTTCATCGAAGTTGATTTAGCTGATTTGGAATTAGGTCAAACCCTTCATTTATCAGACGTTAAATTACCTAAAGGTGTAACTTCTGATGAATTGGCTAAAGGCGAAAGCCATGACCAAGCTGTTGTTTCTGCGAATGCTCCTAAAGCAGCCAAAGTAGATAATGACGAAGAAGCTGAAGCGTCTGAAGAAGTAGCTAGTGAAGAATAATCTAGACATTTCTTTTAAGAAATAATAGATGACTATTCAGTTAGTAGTGGGCCTGGGTAATCCAGGCCCCGAATATGCAAAAACACGTCATAATGCTGGTGATTGGTTCGTTCATGAACTCGCCGAACGCAATAATATCTCTTTAAGGCCTGAAAAAAAATATTCAGGGCTCTACGGTAAAGGCCAAATTGGTAGTACTTTAGTGCATCTTCTTATACCAACAACTTTTATGAATCGTTCGGGCAAATCAGTTGCTCCATTAGCGAACTTTTTCCGTATTT
>JALJPB010000173.1 GCA_022969175.1 Colwellia sp.
GGAGCTGGTTTATTTGCTCGCGAGATAAAAGTTTTAACATAGCTGAGCTCATTGCGGCTACGCCGATATCAAGTCGACAACTGATTTGTGGTCAGATTGTTGCGCTTGGATTATTGATCATCATGCTCGTTTTACTCACTTTCGTCGGTAGTAGCTTGGCCGAGTTGGCTTCTGGCAGCGAATGGTTACTTGATCATTATCTGTTGCAATTAGGGTTGAGTGGGCTGCCACTATTTCTGCTTGGTACGCTGTTTATTTGCATACATCACCTTTGTCGTTCAAGTATCACTGCCGGCGGAATAGTTGCATTGATACTGTTGATAAAATTTTCTGCAATAATGACCTCTCTAGGGATGACCCATACACTATGGAATATTGCCGGCTCTCCCTTACAAGAGCCAGATAATTTCTGGGGGTATAGTGCAAGTATTTCAGTTTACTTGCCTTACATGGCAGTGTGGCTAGTCGCTTGTATCAGTCTAGTCATGTTTGCCTGTAGTCGTTCACACCGCGGCACTGGGCTAGACAAACTTTCAATAAAGGGCTTGCCCAAAAGCGTCCTGTTGTCATTTACAGTGACGCTACTGTCAGCAATGATTTTGCACTTTGCCTTGGTCGATGACAAACCGTTAACGAATTCTGCCAAGCGTGAGGCGTTCAAAGCGCAATACGAAGTCAGCTTTGGTGAATGGCAACATAAGGCACAACCGTCGATAATTCATATTGATTCTGAAATTGATATTTATCCAGAGCAAGAATTTGCCAACTTTAAATTGAGCTATACCCTAGAGAATCGTACTGCTTCACCAATCAACGAAGTGCTGGTTGGACGCTATGGTAACTACTCTTTTGGTGATATTTCGCTCGAAGGCGCTACGCTTGTTGAATTTGATGATGAGCTTAATCAAGCTGTCTATCAGTTTTCGAAAATGCTTATGCCGGGTGAACAACGCATTTTGCACGCTGAATTTAGCTTTAAGCAGTCACAGCTTTGGCCACATCGTTCACATCAAGTGGTTAAGCCTAAATTTAGTTATTTCCGCGCAAACCCACTAATTCCAACTGTTGGTTACCAAACTGAATACCAATTGAATAACGCCCAAATACGAGCAAAGTATAAGTTAACTAAAGTTGAAAATTTTGCCCCTTCAGAGCTGTTTGAAAATGAAACTGGCGAAGCGGGTTCTTATCAATGGGCGTCATTGAGTACGGTTATTTCGACCAAAGAAGGTCATCATGCTATTAGCCAAGGCGAGTTGGTTGACAACTGGCAGCAAGGTCAACGATCTTTTTTTAAATTTCAAACAAAAAAACCTGTTCGTGCTATTCCTACATGGTTATCAGTACCTTATTCAGCGCTTTCTCAAAATGTGCAAGGCACTACTCTCAATGTCTATAGCCCAGGTAAAAACGCAGCAGCCAAAATAAACCTAAAGGCAATGGCCGATACACTGACTTGGTTTGCCCAACACATTACGCCATATGCGGGTGCCCAACTTAACTTGTTCGCTGTGCCAGACATTGGCTCTGGTAGCTATTCGGTACCGCAAATTATGCTGGTAAATTACACCAAAGGCTTTCGTGCAGCACCCAGTGAAAATGCAGTTTTTGACCAGAGATATCGCCGTGTTGTTTATGAGACTGCCAAACAGTGGTTTGGTCATGGTCTTGGCAATGGTGTACCTACAGACCGCTCATTTCTTAGTGAATCTATGGCGAAATATATTGAGTTAGTCATTATCGAAAAACACTATGGCAAAGAGGGCATGCTTGCCCTAGTTGAGATGGAACAAAAACGTTTTGACAATAGCGAGCGTAACAATATGCAAAAACCGCTTGCCCTTATTGATGCCACACAAAAACATGTTATCCATTCACGAGCCACGCTTGTCTTTGTTGAGTTACGTCAAACAGTTGGCGATAACAATATAATCGCAGCACTTAAATCGCTTTGGCAACAACATGCCTACCCAAACAAACCAGCTACTTCTATGGATTTTGTTAGGGCGTTAAAGCTTCATAGTCCTGTGGTACATCATTCACTGATTACTGAGCTTTTTTTAAGCAACGCTGAGAGTGTCGAGGATAGATAACTGACACTTAGTACGAATTTCGGTACTTCTTGAATTGGCCAGGAGTCACTTGGCCAAGAGCGATGAAATATTTTAGATGAAACCATTTAGTCACTGCTTCGTTGTTTGAAGCAACAGCTTGACAACTAAAGATCCGAAAGGAAAAAGGAAAACAAATGAAAAACATTATCCTGCACAATTTAAAACACTTTATGATCACTTCAACCATTATCTTGATGGCAGTCGCTGGTTTTGCTGTGTATATCGGGGCTGACGTCCACTACGGTGATAACCGTTTGATGTATAAGCTCGATCAATCGGGGCCGTTTGCATTCTATCAAGGTAATCAACTATCGATTAATTATTTACGAGGTAATCGTAATAATGGATTCTCTGTCGATCAACAAAACGTTTCATTGAGTAAATCAGCAGCAGTGAAAGTCTATTTTCCTCTGGAAGATAGCTATTTCGAATTCCAATTGAACCCAACAATCGAGGTACCTAAGGATCACTATAATGATCAAGGGCCTATTTTAGCTATTTCAGATATAGAAAGTGGTTTTAAAGCTTTTCGGGATTTCTTAATAGCCAACTCGGTGATTAATCAAGAGTTACAGTGGATATTTGGTCATGGTCATCTTGTTTTGGTGGGGGATTTTGTTGACCGCGGATACTCGACCAATCAAGTTTTATGGTTTATTTATAAATTGGAGCAAGAGGCCAAGTCTCATGGTGGTACGGTACATTTTATTCTAGGAAATCATGAGATAAAAAACCTTCAAGGTAACTTTCAAAAAGCGGGTAAGAGATATTTTCAAGTTGCCGCCCTTTTAGGTAAACAACAGTATGAAATGTTCGATAATGACGCGTTTTTGGGCAGATGGTTACATAGCAAAAATAGCATAGAGCTAATTAATGGCCACTTGTTTGTTCATGGCGGTATACATCCTGATGTGGCGAAATCCAATTGGACACTAAGCGAAATTAATCAAATAGTGCGTCAAAACTATAGAAAACCCTATTTCCCAACACCCGAGAAAGATAAATCTGAATTATTACTGTCTACGACCAAAGGACCCTCATGGTATCGAGGATATTTCGATCAAAGCTTAAGCCAAGTTGAGGTTGAATCTGGTCTCGATAAATTTGCTGCCAAAGCGGTTATTGTTGGCCATACGCCGCAAAGCCGAGTTAAGACACTGTTTCAAGGCAAAGTCATCGCCATCGATGTTAATCACCCCAAAGATTACCGGAGCACTTTTCCGTCACGGCACTCAGAAGGGTTATTGATTGAGAATAGCCAGCTCTTTCGTTTATTGAGTGATGGTACTAAAGAAGCGCTATAACTGACATCAATCAATCATTTCTGATAGCTAGACAATAAAAAGATAATAACAAAACAGGTGCTTATGCCATATCGCGTTTTCTCTCTTATGGTTCGAGCCTTGTGATTTACAGCTTAGTACGACATTTTCTTTGAACATCACTGATGCTCAAAGGACATTAATCATCAAGTCTATTTGGCGACCTAGAGCACAAAAGTCTGGGTCTTCAATAGCGGAACTGGTTTACGTGTAAACCTATACCTACAGGAAAATATATCATGACTAAAATAATCAATAAGATAAAAGTATATTTAATGACACTGGTACTAATATCAAGTTTTGCTTTGGCACAAAACAGCTACGCAAACATAAACAACATCAAGGAAGTTTCCATTCAACAATCCAAATTAGCACTAGAAGCTGCCATTGCCGATGTAAACCGTCGGCTGGGAAAAATAAAGCCTAATATGCGATTATCGTATGTCAGAGAAAAAGACGATAATGAAGGGACAATCCAGAGGTATAAGTTTACACCAGAGGGAAGCTCTGATGGTAAGTGGACAGCGGTTAATACTAAATATTCTGACAATACTGCAGATGAAAAAAGTTGGGATAACGACGCTTTGTTGTCACTGAACAGCTTTGATATCGCTAATGCAAAGCTTAAATCAGAAACGGAGAAGTCATGGCTTTTTGAATTACCTACCTTTGTTGAAATCAATGTTAACGCTGAAAAGGCAGATCAAAAAAAGGCAGAAGAATTTAGCAAGGTTATGCAGGCAGAACTAGAAGTGAGTAAAAAAAACTGCAATTTTATTTCATACCGAATCTATTCATTAAAACCTTTTAAACCTGAGTTTATGATCGAGGTAACTAAATTTAATATACACAATATATTAAATGAAGCTTGGGCGAACGGTCCTTTAGTTACTTTTAAGCAAACCAAGGATGTTGAAGGAAGCATGGGGTTTTTGATCAGTATTGATGATCATACAACGGCCCTGTATTCAGACTTTAAACTGTTAACAATTGAGTAATAAATTGGACGTGATCGAGAAGTTGTTACAGCTATTTAAAATAAAACAGGGTAAGTACAAATGTTAAGACCTTTTTGTACTTACCCTTTTTTCACAAGGGAAATAGATATTTTTATCGTAAGGATACATAAATATACTTACGATAAACCGTTAGAATTAACATATGGTTTTTTAATATATTAGTTTAAAGCCGTTTGATTGAATAAAATTAGTGCCTATACTCGTCCCATTTCTCCTGCCATATTAAGAAAATAGTCATAATAAAGACGTGTAGTGCATTATCTTCTACGTAAAGTTTAAATATCTGTCTGCCTTAAATTCATTTTTAAGGGAATATGACTTTACAATAACAATACTGGAGAGCACTTAAGTTGCAATATTCTTGATAAAATTTTAGAGAATTAATTAAACCAAAATTTAATAGTTACAATCATTAAACTTTTCCATTTTCCATTTTCCATTTATAATTTCGAGATAAACAACCAAAAATCAATACTATGTATTATACTCAACGAACCAATTTGAGAGAAATGAATTTAATATGATTAACTTTTTTTATATTGAAGATGAATATAGGCTTCCTAGATATATTGTCATCAGCGTAATTATTATTTGTATCCTACCTTTTCTTTTGCAATTGATTGGTGCTGATTTTGGTAATGCCTTACCAGTAACTACAGCTTCGCAAGTAACAACCGATGATATGTTTTATCAATTATCGGGAGGGTTTACTCATGCATTACTTGAATGGACGGCGTTTAGTGCCGCTATTTTTGTGGTGTTATTAGCTTTTTGCCATTATTCAATAACCAATGATATTACTACTCCGGTTATTGGTGTCGCTTTGTTTTGTGCAGGAGCTATGGATGCTTTTCACACATTAGCTGCGACAAGGTTAATTAGCGCTGTTGCAGAAAATAAAGATTTAATTCCTTTCACTTGGGCATTATCGCGTGTTTTTAACGCGGTAATAATGATCGCAGGTGTCGGGATTTTTTTGTCTGGTAAAAAATCACAGCCAAAAGAAGGTCTTAAGTTTATCATTATGACCAGTGTGGTATTTGCATCGATTGGCTATCTATTAATATATTTTTCAGCAACAAGTTATAACTTACCACAAACTCAGTTTCCTGAAGCAATTATTAGACGCCCCTATGACATTGTCCCGTTGCTACTATTTGTTTTTGCTGGTTTAGTTATGTATCCACTCTTTGCTAAGAAGTACCCTAGCATTTTTGCCACGGCTTTATTATTAAGTGCTTTACCTGAAGTCGCAGTGGAATTACATATGGCTTTTGGTTCACAAAGATTATTTGATAGTGACTTTAATATTGCGCATTTTTTAAAAATAGTTGCCTATGTAATCCCATTGATTGGTTTGGTATTAGACTATGTGCAAACTTATAGAACTCATATAAAGCATCATGAACAGTTAATAGGTGCTCATGAAAAATTGAACACTAAAGCATTTGAATTAGATCGTACCAATAACAGGTTGATACAATCTAATGCTGAATTAGAAAAGTTTGCTTATATTGCTTCCCATGATCTACAAGAGCCATTGCGTAAAATTCAAGCATTTGGTGATCGACTTCATAAACGAGTTGCCATTGTTGATGATGAAAAATCTATTGATTATATCGAAAGAATGCAAAATGCTGCAACACGAATGCGTAGTTTAATTGACGATTTATTAAAATTTTCTCGGGTGGGCAGTGAAGATTATAATTTGAAAGATACCGATCTTAATATTGTATTAAA
>JALJPB010000174.1 GCA_022969175.1 Colwellia sp.
TACGAGGATGTAAATCAAAAAGAATAAAGTATTTTTTATCTTTTCCTTTTACCTCATTATAACTTTTAGGCAATGTAACATTGTATTCAATTGCCTCTTTAAAATATTTAGATTTTACTTTAAGTGACTGAATTGGATTGAGCGCATTGATATCTGTTGCTTCCACAATAGGTGAATGCAATCCAATCATAAGAATTAGGCTAGTAACAAGTATTTTAATCATTATAAATCCTTTTAATATACACCAAAGCAATAGTGCGCTTCTAACAGCTTTTTATGAGGCAAAGTGCCCGTTTTCACCGTAGACGGACAACCAACCTCAAAATTATTAATGGAAATACAATAGCGTGTTAATACTTCTACATCAATAGGTTACGAATATCCAACTGATATTTCACGTTAAAAGGAGGCAGTTTTCCCCCATTCTACTGTGGAAAGAAGGCATTTCACCAAACGGTGTGTCGATACATCTAAAATTTACATGAGGAAATATATGGCAAATAATTTAAGGCCAATATCTTCTGTGCACACTTTGAAGACGACAGGAAATACCACTTTGCTGACCCTTTTATTACTGAGAAATAGACCTCAAAAACAGTCAGCAAAGATACGATAGCAGACGTTCCCCACAGATATAAATATGAATTGTTTGACTATAAATATTGCCAATTAATCGAATAACCTGACTGGCAAAAATGCCACCAAAGCGGTCTTTCACAACATTGCTTTAGCATGGCTTCAAAATAAGAGTAAAAGTGTTAAAGTAACTGTCCATATTTTTGTTGCAAGATCAGATGGTTATTAAGAAGCCATTACTGTTAAAATATTACAGATTTAGATTTTAATCACTTAGCAATTTTGATTTCATTTAACATGACATCGTCTAGCTTTGTTACTACTTTATTCCTTCCGTTTTTCTTACCTTCATAAAGTGCAGAGTCAGCAATATCAATTAGTTTGCCTATATTGAAGTTGTTTTTTACTTGAGTGACTCCAAAAGTTGAAGTTACAGAAAAATCTTGCCCATTAAATTCATAATGTTCGTTTTCTAGCCTAACCCTAATTTTTTCGAGTACCTTTTCAGCATCTTCCAAACTTGTGTTGGGAAACATAAAAACAAACTCTTCACCTCCCCACCTAGCAACTAAATCTTGCTCTCTTAATACACATTTAAATAAGTTTGCAACTTCTTTTAGTACAAAATCACCACCATCATGACCATATGTATCATTGAAAACCTTAAATTTATCGATATCAGCAATAGCAAATGACAAAGCGCAATTATTTCGTTTACATATCTCAATTTGAAATTGTGCTTTATCGATGAATGCACGGCGATTGGCGAGTTTTGTAAGAAAATCCGTATTTGATACTTTTTTTAGTGCCTCATGGGATAAAGCGTTGTCAATAGCAATAGCTGTGTACGCTGAAATTGTTCTCATCATATCAAGTTGGTAAGTGCTGAAGCCTCCTTCTATTTGTTTTTGAATAGTAAGACACCCAATGATTTTTGATTCTATGCACAGTGGAATGTAAGCAGCAGAACTCATTTTTATTCCTACGCTTATTTTGTAATTAGGGGGGGGGATATCATGACCCTGTGATTTCTGCCCAATTAAAACTTCACAACGATGAATGATACACTGCACCGCTGGTCTCTCTGATTCAGTCATTAAAATGGAAAAAAAATCTAAATGTTGATTATTTTCAATTGTCACAGGAAATTCTATAGTGTTGTTCTCTTGTTTATATATGCCTATAGAAAAAACTTCACCATCGAATAATTCTTTTATATGTTGATAAACAATATTTACAATATTGTTTACCTCCAAACTTGATGTTATTTCACGCCCTATTTCAGAAAGAGTTTTAATATGTTTTGTTTTAGCTTCTACTTGAGCTTGTAAATAAATAGAAAGCTTTTTATGGTGGTGCCGCCGATAAAATGCAAAAAGTAATAAAAGAGAGCCTACCGTACTACTAAGTAAAATATTACGTTGAGTTCTTTCTGCCTTCATCAACTGTGATTGTAAGGCACTATCTTTTTTAAGCGATTCTATTTTATGTTGCTTTTGTTCAATTTCTATTGAACTTGAGAGTTCTACCAGTCTTATTTGTGATTCCTTTTCTCTCATCTGATTGTCTATTAAATGATATAACTCGCGATGTTTAATTGCTTGCTCAAAGTTTTGTTGTTTGGAATATATTTCATATAGCAATTGGTGACTATCCCTTATTAGTGTTGGTCTCTTTAATTGTTCAGCTATTATTAATGCTTCACTTATGCTCACTAGTGCACGAGAATTATCTTGAGATATAAACACTTTGGTTTTTCCATGCAAAACCTGAACTTTTAAATTAATTAAATCTTGGGATTTAGCAAAGATAAGTGCCTTATCATATTCAACCAATGACATATCTAACAAACCTTTAGCTAAAAATAGTTTTCCTAGTAAATTATGCATATAGCCAATAATAGATTTATTATATTTTGACAAAGCAACTCCCTTATCAATGGCTTCCTCAGCAAGAATATATTTTTCAATTTCTATGTATGCTTCCCCCTTATTAAGATAATAACTGGATAAATCTTCAAGGTTGCCCTCGTTCTCCGCTATGTCGATTGCTTGTTGATAAAACTTAATAGCTTTTATGTAGTCTTTTAAAAACCAATGTATTCCACCGACAAGATTATTTAAGCTTGCTAAATGTTGTTTACTTCGTTTCGAGTCTACAAGTTGATAAGTTTTTAATGCGTTTAATGAATATTCTAAAGCAAGAGCATAGCTACCTAATTGAAGGTATGCGTTGCTAATTTTCTCAAGAGACTCTCCAATACTTATTTGCTCACCAAGCCCTTTATACTTGAGGTAAGCCTGTTTGTAATATAATAATGATGATTGGTCGTCTCCTAAGTAGTGGGATGTTCTAGCAAGGCCGGATAGAGCCTGTGCTTCAATTAGTTCAAAACCCAGTTTTACTGCCTTCGATTTAACGTTGAAATAAATGTCATAAGACTTTTCATATTCAGTCAAGTTATATAAAGATTTTGCTAATTTCATCTGAATAGAAATTTTCAGCTTGTTTGATAAATCAGAATTATTTTGTTCTTTGTTTATCAGTTGTATAGCTTGTTCAGGTGATTCGCTTACTTTTTTATTAATTAAATTAAGTAATTCGTCACCACTTTGTGCATTTATAAAAAATGAAATAAAAAACATTATCAAGACAATGATTAACTTCAAGCTTATTTCCAAATATTGAAGGTGAATAAATTCAAATATAGTCAGTCAAACGCTCTATAGCAAATCCGAATTTAGGCTAAAAGATCATTGTTTTTATTACACCTTATATCTATCCAGTATTAAATATTGAAATTTAAATAATGGGACTAATACAAAGTAGTTAAGAGTAATGATGAACAGAGCTTTGCAAGGGAAAATATAAATCATTAATTTTAAGTTGAATCAATTTCTCTCACTTCTGCAAGAAGAACCAATTACGTATTTCGTTTCACATATTTGTGTCACTGTAGAGGCGGTCCATTTCATTAGCGAGATAAAAAATACTGCTAATGTCAACTACCCTTGAAGATAATGGAAATGAAAATGGAGGTAATTGTTCTAATAATTTAGATCGATTAGTGATAAAAGTGATCTTACAGATATAACACGTCACAGGCAGCTTTGAGCTTAAACCAGCCCCACAAGTAAGCAGAAAGTGTTGGCTAATATTGCCCTAAATATGATCATGGTTTTACAAAAACTCTATGTCCGCTAAACTCTATGTCCGCTTATGGCTAATTGAAGAAATCACTAGCTCAATGTTAACAAAGGTACGAATATAGACCTTGCAAGTTTTCAATTTAAGGAATTATCAATGCACATAGTTGAAGTGATACATTTACGATTATACATCCAATTTTATTATTACCTTGGTTCCTTTATCAATCTCCGATTCAATATTAATACTACCGCCATGCTCATCAATAATACCAAATGAAATAGCCATACCTAACCCTGTCCCACTACCAACATCTTTGGTGGTAAAAAATGGTTCATAAATACGATTAATAGTTTCCTCTATCATGCCACAACCATTGTCTTCAAAACTCATGATGAGTTGATCTTCATATTGATTTGTTTTGATAACGACTTTACCTTCAAAGTTTGAAATGGAAGACTTCTTATTCTCAATGGCTTGACACGCATTAACGATAATATTCATAAATACTTGATTCAGTTTTGATGGAAAGCATTTGAATAACGGTTCATAGTCAAACTCTGTATCTATGGTAATTGAATCGTATTGAGTGCGTACTAAATGCACCGTTGAATTAATTAAATCTGAAATCTGTACTTGTTCATGTTTGACATCATCAATACGGGCAAAAGTGCGCAAGTCTTCTACTATGGTTTTAATGCGTGCGGTGCCTTCGGTAGTTGTTTTAGTTAGTTCAATTAATTTTGTAAACTGTTCATCAAAAGACTGTAATACTTCAGACTCAGCTTTATCGCCTCCGGCTAATTGCTTTAAGAATGCTTTTATTTTTATGATTTCGTCCTTCATCATATAGGCAGCAGCATGAGCAAAATTAGTCGGATTATTAATTTCGTGCGCGACACCTGCGGTCATCGTACCTATGGATGCCATTTTACTTGATTGAATAAGTTGTTTCTGAGTCGCGAGGATTTCTTTATTTTTTTCTTCTACTTCATTTTTTTGAGCTTCTATCTTCTGATTTTTAACTTCTACTTCGCTTTTCTGAGCTTCTATCTTTTTGTTTTTTTCTTCTACTTCATCCTTTTGAGCTTTAAGCTCTGATGTACGCTCTACGACTTTATGCTCTAGTTGTGCATTAATATTTCGTTCAAAAAGCACCTTTTTTCGTTGTGAATGAATAAAAGCAACAACCAAAGTCAGTAAGAACAATCCATATAATGTATATGCCCACCATGTTTTCCATGGAGGAGGTAATACCGTGATTTTTAGTGATGCTCCATCTTCATTCCAATAACCGTCAGCATTGCTCGCTTTTACTCTAAAGGTATAATCTCCGTTAGGCAGATTAGTATAAGTAGCTCTTCGGTTTTTGTAGTCTGTACTTACCCAATCCTTATCCCAACCGACCAATTGATAAGCGAATTGATTTTTTGTCGGATTAGAAAAATGTAACGCTGCAAATTCAAAGGCAATAATATTATCTTTATAGGTTAATGTTATTGCCTTAGTTACGTGAATTGCCTGAGTAAGACTAAAACCTTCCAACTCATCAACAGCATTGCTGGATGAAGATATTGTTAATAATTTAGTCTCAGTGCTTTGCTCTAAGATTGGATTGTGGTTTGATAATAAGGGTACTATTGGAACAGATTCATTTAATAAAAACATAGCAGTTATCAACACAATGGGCGCTTGTTTATCATCGATAATATTTTCAGGAGTAAAACGATTAAACCCATTAATGCCGCCAAAAAATAGTTCTCCGTTTTTACTTTTAAAAGAAGCACCACCGTTAAATTCATTACTTTGCAGGCCATCGCCAACATCATAATTTCTAAACGTTTCAGCTTTGGGGTTCATGCGTGACAACCCTTGATTGGTACTTAACCAGATATTCCCTTGTTTATCTTCTTCAATACGGTAAATAACATTGTTGGGTAAGCCGTTTTTTGTGGTGAAATGTGTAAAATTTGCAGTGTTTTTGTTAAAAAGGTTAAGTCCATCAGGTGTACCTACCCAAAGATTGCCTTGGCTATCCTCTAGAAGACTATAGACATTGTCATCACTTAAACTATTGGCATCTCCTGCCTGATGATGGTAGTGGGTAAACTGCTGGGTTTTGGGATTGAAATGATTAAGGCCACCACGAGTTCCCACCCAAAAATCGCCTTGGCTATCTTCAATAAAACTCCATACATCATCATCACTTAAACTATTTACATCACCTGCCTGATTACGGTAATGGGTAAATTGCTGTGTTTTGGGATTAAATTGATTAAGACCACCTCCGGTTCCCACCCAAAGATTACCCTGACTGTCTTCAAGAAGACTCATGATATTGTCATCACTTAAACTATTTGCATCTCCTGGCTGATGACGGTAATGGGTAAATTTCTGCGTTTTAGGATTGAAGTGATTGAGGCCACTATCATAGGTTCCTATCCAAAGATTGCCTCGGCTAT
>JALJPB010000175.1 GCA_022969175.1 Colwellia sp.
GCAAAAAAGGTGCTATTGTTAACGGTAAGGTATTAGAAGTAGACGCAAAAGGCGCTAAAATTGAATTAGCTGAAGGCGTTGAAGGATATCTTCGTGTAGCTGATATTTCAGTTGAACGTATTGAAGATGCTAGTACTGAATTATCTGTTGGTGACAGTGTTGAAGCTAAGTTTGTTGGTGTTGATCGTAAGAACCGCACTATCAGCTTATCTATCAAAGCTAAAGACCAAGCAGACGAACGTCAAGCAATGGATAACCTAAACCAAGTTGAAGAAACTGGTTTAAGTGCTATGGCTGCAGCGTTTAAAAACGCTAAAAACTAATTTAGCAGGCTAGAGTGGGGAGATTACTGATAGGTTTTCTCCTTTTAATTTCATCTCAATTGATAACAAATTAGTTTGATATCATGCAGAGGCAAACTGGGAGGTCTAATGACCAAGTCAGAACTCATTGAAAAGTTAGCAGAAAAGTTAAATCACTTATCAGCTAAAGATGTTGAAAATTCTATAAAAGAAATTCTCGAAATGATGGCGCAATCTTTATCTAAAGGAGAGCGTATTGAAATAAGAGGTTTTGGTAGTTTTTCATTACATTTTAGAGCGCCTCGAGTAGGAAGAAATCCTAAAACTGGTGATGCTGTAGAGCTTGCCGGTAAATATGTACCTCACTTTAAACCTGGTAAAGAGTTACGTGAAAGAGTTAATCTTTCCGCAGCATAGTATTTGTAATCCTATTAAATAGGCTTATAAATATAAAAATTATTAACGGCATGCTAATTACTAGCATGCCGTTTTTTTATGTCATAAATTATAAAGTAGGTGCAGTTAAAGCCTTTATTAATAAAATAGCGCTAACGGGGAAAATTAATTATCAATAGTTACTCTTATTCACGCGACACATCACAATCTTAACTGTAGAATAACAAAATTAATTATTAGCCACTTTTCTATTAATACAAGAGAGGTTTCATTTGCGTTTTTATTTAATGCTACTGATAGTCATCACCTTATTAGCTTTTGCTTTTATTTTTGGTAGTCAAAATCCTCAAACTATCACTTTAAACTACTTAATTGCTCGCTCTGAGCTCTCCGTTGCTCAAGCTGTAAGTATATTTACCATCATAGGTATAATTATCGGTATATTAGTGACTTTAATGTGGCGATTTTCTCGAAAGTTTAAATCTAAACGAAAACAGGCCACTAGACCAACTTCAAATAAGGTTTCCACTTAATATTATGCAAGAACTGTTATTTTTACTTTTACCCGTAGCTATGGCATATGGCTGGTTTATGGGGCGTAATAGTATTAAGCAAAACAATCAGACAGAAAAACAAGATCTTTCAATCAAATACTCTACTGGTTTAAATTACTTATTATCTAACCAGCAAGATAAAGCCATTGAATATTTGCTAGAGACCCTGAAAGTAGAGGATGATACTGTCGAAGCTCATTTTGCCATGGCAAATTTATTTAGACGTAGAGGAGAGCTTGATAGGGCACTTAAAGTCCATGAACATCTAGTTAGACAAGCTCATTTACCCAGTAAAGATAAACAGCAGGCAATTTTTGAGCTAGGAAAAGATTTTTTAAGTGCTGGTTTATATGATCGAGCAGAAGCGATGTTCAATAAACTGTTAAAGTCAAAAGACTATGGTTTAAAGTCGATCAATAACTTACTAAAAATATACCAATCAACAAAAGACTGGCAATTAGGTATCGGACTTAAAAAAGCGATTGTAAAGGCAAAAGATAAGAAGACCTTGCACACATTGGCAAATTTTTATTGTGAGTTAGCAACCGACGCTCTCAAAAAAGATGAATTCATAGAAGTTATTGAACTATTAGAACAAGCATTAGAATTGGATCCTCAGTCATGTCGAGCAAACTGGCTGATGGCTAAAATTTATGAAAACCACCAACAGTTTGAACAAGCCTGTCAATGTTATCAATCGATATACCAGCAAGACAAAGAGTTTTTTCCTGATGTCATCAATAATATGCACCACTGCTACAGTAAACTTGATGCTGAAGATGAATTTTTTGTTTTTATCCGTAAAGTTTATGAAGAAACCGGTAGTACAAGTGCATTGTTGAAATACCTTGAACATATTGAAAGTAAACACGGAGTGAATAAGGCCATTGAATTTATACTTTCAGCGCTAAAACGTCGGCCAACGATAAAAGGTTTTAAACATTTTGTTAAAATGCAAATGGTGGGTTCTGGTAAAGAGAGTAATGGTGATAGCTTAGATGTTATCAAAGAATTAGTTACCGCTTACTTGAATATGAAGCCTAGATATAGCTGTAGGACGTGTGGCTTTAATAGTAGTACTCATTCTTGGTCTTGCCCTTCCTGTCATGATTGGGAGCAATTGAAACCCGTACGAGGGCTCGAAGGCGAGTAGCTCTCTACGTCGTCATCAAACTATACAATTTCTTCGTTAAAAGTGCTCATTGGTAGTCACCAATTCCGCGCTATTTCCTTGAACTTGCATCGTATGATTTAGACGTAAACAGCCCTTCATTATGAAAAATTAAGTACATTAGATGTAAGGAAAATGTGATGAGTGATGCAAAAGTTGTTGTTGCTTTAGATTTTGATAAAAAAACAGATGCTTTATCTTTTGTTGATAAGGTTTCACCAAATGATTGTCGGTTAAAAGTTGGCAAAGAAATGTTTACTTATTTTGGACCAGATTTTGTTAAGCAATTAACGGGTAAAGGGTTTGATGTTTTTCTTGATTTAAAATTTCATGACATTCCTAACACTGTAGCAAAAGCAGTAACTGCCGCAGCTGATTTAGGTGTTTGGATGGTCAATCTTCATGCCAGTGGTGGTCGTGAAATGATGACTAAAGCACAAGCCGCTTTAGAGCAGTTTGGTGAAAAAGCACCGTTATTAACTGCGGTGACTGTATTGACCAGTATGTCAGAAAGTGATTTACAAGGCATTGGTATTAATAGAACACCAGCACAGCAGGTCATTCATTTGGCTACCTTGACACACAAGTGTGGTTTAGATGGTGTTGTTTGTTCTGCTTGGGAAGCTGAAAGTTTAAAAAAACTATTAGGACAATCGTTTAAATTAATAACACCCGGTATAAGACCTGCGGGCTCTGCAAGTGATGACCAAAAAAGAATAATGACGCCGCAACAAGCAATAAAGGTTGGTGTTGATTATTTAGTTATTGGTAGACCCATTACTAAAGCTGATAACCCTCAAGATGTATTAAACGGAATTAATTTATCGATCAGGTAATTTTGAAAATAAAGTGATTTTTATTTTTGACAAAATTAAAAATACCAACTAAAACTAAGGTAAGTCTTCGGGAACATGTTGACTTACTTTAGTTTTTTTTATGGATGTTTTACTACAAGGAATTACTTATGAAACAATTGTCACCTTTGGTGTTGATCACCATTCTTGCTTTTTTTACTCCTACCTCTTTTGCAAATCAACCAACCACGACAGATCAAGTTACTCAGCAGGCGATACAAAATATTGATATTAATCGTGCTGGTATTGAGGAGCTTAGTTTGCTGAAAGGAATTGGCAGTAAAAAAGCACAAGCAATTATTGAGTATAGGGAAATATATGGCCAGTTTACTTCTGTAGACGACTTGCTAAATGTTAAAGGAATAGGAGAGAAGGTGCTTAGTGATAATCAGCAACGTTTGAAAATTTAGTTAAATCGAATGTTAGTTGAAATATAAAGCCGGTATTAACTGGCTTTATATTATAATTTGACAGCAATATTACCTTTACAATTTTCTAGAATAAAACAATCGTGTTAACAGCACAAAAGCGAATGAAGCAGTATAAATCGAATAAACAACAATCATCATTTGTGGCATGGTAAAGTCGAAAAATTGCCAGTTAATGTCCCCACAATCACCAGTTGCTTCAAAAAGCGAAGGTAACCATTCATGAAGAGGCAACCAACTAGGGAAGTTAGGCACGTATTCACAACTATAAAATAGTGAATTACTTGTTTGGATTTCGACATGTTCAATAGCTATTATCAAGCCCCAAATAGCACCTATTGCCCAAGAAATATAAGCTAAAACCCTACCAATAATCGTTTTATGTCCGAGATAGCCTATAACACCAGCTATAAATATCCCCCATATAGCTACTCGTTGATAAATACACATAATACAGGGAGCTAAGCCCATATAATATTGAAAAAACAAGGCGCATATTTCTAGAGAAAGCGCACTTAATGCAAGAAATAACCACGGACGAGGGGTTGTAGACAATTCAGATAAATATTTCAAATTAACACCTAATTCTAAAGAAATGAAAAGTAACTTAGAAGATGACATACGTTATGCCAATTAACTTTCATTATCATACAGTAAACTTTATTAAACCCAACTTGTTTGCTTAATATGTTAATAAAATATTAAATAGTTAGCTAATTTTTGTCAAAACTTGATTTTATTAATAGATTAAATTTTATAAGCTTGTACCGAGTCATTCTTCTGGTACAATCTGTTAACTTTACGTTCTGACCCTAGGATAAATGACAATAAATGGTTATTAAAGCCCAAAGCCCTGCGGGGTTTGCTGAACAATACATCGTTGAATCGATTTGGAATGGTGGGTTTCCACCTGGTTCTATTTTACCCGCGGAACGTGAATTATCTGAACTTATTGGTGTGACCAGAACAACTTTGCGTGAGGTCTTACAGCGATTAGCGCGAGATGGATGGTTAACCATAAGGCATGGTAAACCAACAAAAGTGAATAACTTTTGGGAAACTTCAAGTTTAAATATTCTTGAAACACTAGCTCAGCTTGATCAAGAGGGGATACCTGATTTAGTTGATAACCTACTTTCTGCTAGAACCAATATTAGTGCTATTTATATTCGGGGTGCGATTAAGAATAACCCTGAAAAAACTATTGAATTATTAAGTGCTTTTCAAGACATAGAAGATTGTGGAGAAGCATTTGCTGAATTTGATTACCGTATAAATAAAGAACTTGTTGTTGCATCAGGTAACTCAATTTACTTATTAATACTCAATGGTTTTCGCGGGTTATATTCCCGTATTGGTCGTTTATATTTTGCTCACCCTCAAGGCCGTGAAATATCGCGAACTTATTATAAAAAATTAATTGAGTTAGCTAAAGAAAACAAATTTGATGAATCAATATTTGCAGTGCGTAAATACGGCATTGAATCGGGTAAGTTATGGGCTGAATTAAAGGAAGATGTATTAAAAGAGCTTTCTGAATAAAACGAAAATAAAAAAAATTAAAAAACCATAAAGATAATCTTTATGGTTTTTTTAGTTTTAGCGCTCTGTTATCAATAAGTCTAAGGTCAGAAAGCCCTAACAAAAGGCATAAAATAATGAGTAGCTAATGTTTTAGTTAGGTTTGTTACATATATGCATTTTTATTGGCTTTTTGTGATGATTTATCTTCATTAAGTGGCATATATTCACCTGAAAGTACTTTGCATAAATATTGATATTCGACATACTCCGAATTTGAAATTCTCTGATCGATGAGTTTATTAATGAGTTGAGCAATTCGCCGATTTTGGTAAGTAGTCATCATGTCCGTATTGCCTATAATTTAAGGTGGGATGATAAAGACTAGTTCAGAAATGCAAGAATACAACTAGGAAACAAGCAAAAACAAATGATTTTTTATAAGTAGCAGATATCTTTAATTAAATAGTTTTAGCTTAGATTTATGTTGTGTGCATAAATTAATACAGGTGAGTTGTCACTTATTTCAATCAACACTTGTAATTATTTTTATTATCACGCAAATTAGTTTTTTAACTAAAAAATAATTATTATGAATTCATTTGTCTTAACAAAATACCTATCTCAATGTGTACTGTTTTGTTTTTTATCTTCCATTTCGGCATTTTCTTTTGCTCAAGATAAACCTTTTGCTATCGCAATTCATGGCGGTGCCGGTACCATAGAAAAAAAACGATTTACACCTGAAAAAGAACAAGCGTATCGTGCCAAACTAAAAGAAGCAGTAGAAAGCGGATATGCGGTATTAAAAAAAGGAGGCACAAGTATTGATGCAGTTGTTATGGCTATAACAATATTAGAACAATCACCTTATTTTAATGCTGCGAAAGGCGCCGTTTATACCCA
>JALJPB010000176.1 GCA_022969175.1 Colwellia sp.
AGTAGTGGTTGTTGCTTGTGATAAACAAGGTAACGTTGACATGGCCGACTTAAAAGCAAAAGCTGAAGAGCTTGCTGATAACTTGTCTTGTATCATGATCACCTATCCTTCAACTCACGGTATTTACGAAACAACTATCGCTGAAGTATGTAACATTATTCATGACAACGGCGGTCAAGTTTATCTTGATGGCGCAAACATGAACGCTCAAGTAGGTTTAACGTCACCAGGGTCTATTGGCGCTGATGTATCGCACCTTAACTTACATAAAACCTTTGCTATTCCACACGGCGGCGGCGGACCAGGTATGGGACCAATTGGTGTTAAATCGCACCTTGCCCCATTTCTACCTGATCATGCCTTAATTAATGTTGACGAAAGCACTCAAGGTAACGGCGCAGTATCAGCAGCACCATATGGCAGTGCGGGTATTTTATGTATCACTTACCTTTACATTGCTTTACTGGGTAAAAAAGGCGTAACTGATGCCACTAAATACGCCATCACTAACGCTAACTACTTAGCTAAAAAATTAGGTGAACATTACCCAATTTTATATACCGGCGCTAATGGCCGTGTTGCTCACGAATGTATTATTGATTTACGTCCGCTAAAAGCAGAGTCGGGTATTACTGAAGTAGACATCGCTAAACGCTTAATGGATTACGGCTTCCATGCACCAACTATGTCGTTCCCAGTAGCGGGAACTTTCATGATTGAACCTACTGAGTCTGAATCTAAAGTAGAGCTTGACCGCTTTATTGAAGCGATGACCTGTATTCGTGATGAAGTGCGTAAAGTGGCTTCTGGTGAGTGGACAGCCGATGATAACCCTCTTCATAATGCGCCACATACTTTGGCAGACATTACCGATACTTGGGAGCGTGCTTACTCAATTAAAGAAGCTGTTTTCCCAGTTGCTGCTGCGGGTAAAGATAAGTTTTGGCCAACGGTTAACCGTATTGATGATGTATATGGGGATCGTAATTTGATTTGTAGTTGTCCTCCGGTATCTAGTTATACTGATTAATTTTTTAAAAAATTAAGCTTTAAATGAAAAGGCGAACCAGAAATGGTTCGCCTTTTTTGTTTGTAATGATCACTTTGTGGGCAATATAGAATCTAGCAACTCGTTAATTATAATGTCCGCTGCAAGCTACATTGCAGTCGGTCATCATTGCCAAAATTTGTATTTCAACAATAAAATCATGTATTGCAGTTTCACAAACAATTGAAGTAGTCCACGGGACTATATTGAGCGATCAACAGCCCCTCAAGCATATTCTGATTGGAATCACTTTTTCTCTATAGCTGACGTTCGAGCTTGCTCCACTAACAGCAAATTTTTCGAATTAACATTAAGAGTATTGTCGATAGTTTAGAGCGAATAATACATAGTTCAGCTTTTATTCTGACAGACAACTAAGTGAAGGTTTGTTGATCATCAAATTATTAATGCTAACTTTGTGCGGGTTGAGGAAGTGATTCTTATACTAACGTCAGCTGCTCCGACATAGACGTCATTAGCACTAAGAATTTTATAGGTATATTTTACTAAAAAAGCCCATCGATTTCATCGGCAAACTCACCGCGTTAGTACCACCACTGAGATTAAATCTCACTCGATTTTACGGCGTTTTTACGCCTGATAGTAACACTGTAAACGAAGTTACTGCCGCCCTAAGCAACAGATTTAGTAGATCAGTTAGGCGGGTGGAGCTTACAAACAGTGGGCCAAGGTTACGGCAATGGTTATCCGATGTCAGTGTTGAGTAGTGCGATGCAAAAGATCATTTTATACGCGGGGCTTCCCAATGCACAAAAAGAACCAAACAGATTGCAAGGTGCTTCTTGATGATTATCGACGACGCTGGGTAAAGTGGGTGTAGTCGGGAATACCGTCGTCGATTATAGGTAACGTTGAATTACTTTGTCTTACGTCGACCGAACCCTAATCCTGCCAGACCTAATCCTAGTAGAGCTAGTGAACCGGGCTCTGGGACCGCCAACGCATCATTTAACGTATATTGCATCTGATCACTTGCACCGTGGTAAGTCCATCCGTAGTCGGCGGTGGACGTCAATCGTAAGCCTATAGCCGTCTGTGATGTGTATCCTATTGTTCCACCAAGAATTGACGCCAAAGTAGTGTCAACCATAAATACCGCGGACGTAAATACGTTTGTCCACGTTGCTCCATCCCATAAATCGATCATGACAGGATATCCTACGGCGGACTGACTTAGATGAAATTGTGGGTCGATACTCCCCGTAATTCCTGACATATTAAGCGAATCTGTGGTGATTGACGCGAAGCTAAATGTGGCCGTGTCGAAACCAGAAACGGACCCTCCATATATTCCACTATAGACAGCTGTGGATTGATTGAATATCAACGTAGCGTACGATTGAAAAGTTATCGTTGATAGAATTAAAGCCAATATAATTTTCTTCATAATGTCTCTCTATTGTTAAATGAGTATATTTCTACAGATCTCAATATCTTCTATACACTGAGTTGGTGCAAATCTCTGCTCCAGAAAGAGCTTTCCTTTACAATGCCGTAAGATATAAATTAACAAAGCGGTAATCATGCCACTATATTTATCACGATAAAATTCAGTACGTTATAAGTTTATTGCAATTTTTATATAGAAGAAGTGTAAAGAATGTCGACACTATAGCCTGTAGTTAAAACAATATTTCACTGGTGTAATAAGTTGTTCGCATCAACTGCGACGTCAGGTTCGTTGAAAAGTCAGGAGTGTGTTCATTTCGGAGTAAAAATTCTTTGCTTAAATCCGTCTCACAAGTGAGCAGGAAATTTCGGTAATATGACCCTAAATATTATCATGGCCTCACAAAGGTTTGATGTATCCCTTTGCTCAAAGTTACCGTTATGCTCGAAAAGGCCAACGTCTGCTTAGTAGAACAAGTTAAAAATAAAGAGCAACTAGCTGAATAACGGTTGATGGCACTTTACAGCCGGATAGAGTTGATTTAATCGAATGAAAATCTCACAGACTGGTATGAGCGTTCAACAGCCGCTAATGCTTTGTAAAATAAGCTTTACTTGATGCCAAAAGAAGATATTATCAAAAGCTAAATCAATGGTTCCGCTTCTCGCGATAGCAGACATTTAGTGTCTAGTAATTGGCCTGTCTATTTGGGCTTTACCTATCAAAGACTACCTAAAGTTATCGAAAAAACATTCTTATTAGAGGCACTGTCTGAGTCCTTCATTTTCTTCTTACTCTATGGATTAAATGTTCAAGCAACTGAAAAAATAGACATTCTGTTAAACTGTTTTCAATATAAAAACATTCAGAATAAACTACCTATTTTGATGTGATTAAAATAACTTAGCATTATATGAACCTTCATCAGACTACAGTCGTCTTTAACATAACAACAAATAAAAACGGTGGATAAATGCATCAAGCACAACAAGACCTACTGGTTCTTGAAGCACAGAGCGGAAATAAAAAAGCCTTTGAATGCTTGATCATCTTCTTCCATCCGCAGTTGATTAATTTTGCTTGTAATTTATCAGGCAATCATGCGCTGGCTAAAGATGCCGTGCAGGACGTGTGGATCAGTATTAGTAAAAAATTAAGTAAACTCGAAGACCCTCGGGCGTTCAAAAGTTGGATTTTTCGTGCGCTACGCTGGCGAGTATTGGATTTAATAAAAGCTAAGGCATATCATTTTCAACCGATTGAAGATACAAACCTCAGCGTTGAACTTGACGAATCAGTAATTGAACGACAACAGCTTCGAAAAATGATAGAAAAATTGCCAGATCGCGACCGTTCTGTAATTTATCTATTTTATCTGGTGGAACTGCCTTTGGCTGAAATTGCACAGGTAATGGAAATTCCGCTTGGTACGGTAAAGTCTCGATTAAATAGAGCACGGGCTAGTTTACAACAACAGTTGCAATAACATTTCACAATTTTAAACGACCTTTAGGAGATTAATATGAACTTAGATGACAAAATCAAAGAGGCATTACAAATGGATGCTAAAGAAGTAGAAATGGTATTGAGCAAAGAAGATGGACTATTTAGTCAACTACTCGGGATATTCCGTGGCAGTATGATGATCTGGAATATATTTGGCTTGGTCTTAGCTGTGGTGACAGCTGTATTAATGTTCTGGAGTGGCTATCACTTTTTCATTAGTGAAGGTCTAGATGAACGCATATTTTGGGGGGTGTTACTATTAGCTTTCTGGACTGGTACCATGGGGATTAAAATTTGGTTTTGGTTGGAAATGAACCGTAACTCTACCAGTCGTGAGATAAAACGATTAGAACTTGCAGTGGTGCAACTGACGGTAAAATTAAATCAAAACTAAACGGATTTATTGATGATGTAGAGAAAAATACACCGAATTAAATAGTGCGACATTGTTTTATTAGCGGAGGAAATATAAGTTTTTATGTGAACTTAGTGTACCGTTCAGACCTTACGTTTAACTTAAGTAAGGTCTGCTTTCGTATATTAACTGTCCCTAATCTGTGGTTAATTCAATTGATAATTTAGTTCAGCAAAGTGGTAATAGTGATCGTTTCATATCCATGAGCGACCGTCGGTTAATGGCACTTTAGAGTCGGACACAGAGTTTTCGCAACCTGCTGATTTACCTTATGCTATCAGGCAGTAAAGAGCGTTCAGCAACCGCTGAAGAATTTTCTAATTAGATTTCTGTTTACCTCATAGCTACCGTTATTTTTTGTTTCAATAAGACTATAAAGCGGTTGTTAGCATCAATGATTACCTTATGACTTTTGCTATAAGAAAACGTTAAGTTTAATACCTGTAATGGCTATTTCAGCTAAAGCGGTCTTTAAATGATTTAGCATTTAAGATCACTTTGTTTATCTGTTTATCTGTTTATCTGTTTTTTGCACTTTTTGTAGTATTCAAGTTATGGGGCTCCGTTATTAGTGGAAGAATTTTTCACCCCCTCCTTTCTTGACACCCGAACAGTGTTCGGGTATCTTCTTGTGACTGACTTCACTGCACAATAAACACGGACCCGCGAAAGCATTTTAAAAGCTGCTCATCAATTAGTACTGGCATAAGGGATAGAAAAGCTCTCCCTTCGTGAAATAGCCTGTACGAGTATTTCGACGGTAAAGAGGAAATCATCACCGCGCTGAAACTTCGGGCGTCCGCCATGCTTTATCCGGCTATGAGGAAGGCTTCTGAACGCTTGTTTAATTTAAAAAGAGAAAGTTCTAGTCCATGAAAATTATCATTTTAAGCTATCTGCTCAGTGGGAGCATACAATTTTAGTTACAAAAATAGGCTACGAAGTCTTAACGCTTCGAGAGAATGGAGTAGCCGCCAAGATTAATGCTGCGATAATGTCCAAATTTAGCATTTCAGAATATTAACCACTGCTTAATATCGTCTGTACAAATCAAACTACGAACGAAATTTTTCGTTCGTTTATATAAAAAATATAATAGAGGGGAAACCGAAGTTGAAATATTTAATATTCATCAGTTTATTTTTACTGTCAGCCAATTTACAAGCCCAAAACCAACTAGTGCAAACAGCCACACAAAATTACTCAATCAATTCACAGTATTTGAAAGATGGTGCAACTAATTATTATATTCACCTACCGTCTGATTATGAAATTTCTAAAAAGTCATATCCTGTTTTATATGTCTTAGACGGTCAAATGCACTTTACTTCTGCCGTGGCAATTCAACACTCACTAGGTAATTCAACAGATGTTCCTGAAATGATTATAGTAGGAATCGAAAATTCTTACCCAAAAAGAAAGGATTTAGTATGGAGGGAAAAAGAAAGGTTCGTATCATTTTTATCGAACGAATTAATCCCCTTAATTGATAAAAAATATCGGACTAAACCAGAGAGAATAGTCTTTGGTTGGGAAATGGGCAGTAATTTTGCGTGACGAAGACTTGAAGTTTCACCAGTCAAGAAACAGAGACACGTTACGTATGCGTGCGGATACGCTCGGTTTAGTTAAAAATAAAAGGAAAAGGCGGGGAAGAATTCCTAAATCGAAAGAGAACA
>JALJPB010000177.1 GCA_022969175.1 Colwellia sp.
TTCGGCATGATTTGCCAATTTTTTATTACACTCATAATGTTACTGTCTCATTTGTATAAAGAGGTTGTTCTTTAAGTATTTGTTGGCTCAGAAAAGCACTTGCACCTAAAATCCCAGGTTGCGGCTCAGTAATAACAAAAGTTGCAATTGAACGATTAAAGTCATTAAACCGCCCTTTTGCTTCAAATCGCGCTCTAAATTCACTATTTTCTAAGTATTGGATAAATCGAGGTACTATACCGCCAGCGATATAGACACCACCAAAACTTGCGATGGTTAATGCTAAGTTTCCAGCAAAACTGCCAAGCACTTTGCAAAATTGTGCTAGGGCTTGTTCACAAGTAATACATGATGCTGACAAAGCGTTTTCAGAAATTTTTTGTGCCGTTAAATCTTCGGGTTTTTCACCATTAATATGGCAAACAGCTTGATATATTTGCTTTAAACCCAATCCAGAAAGTAATTGTTCATAAGAAACGTGCTGATACTTGGTTAATAAGAATTCTAGAATTTTAATTTCAGTAGCATCAGTTGGCGCAAAATCGACATGCCCTCCTTCACCACCTAAACTAATGCATTTACCTTCAGAAAATACAACGTTAGCTACACCTAATCCTGTACCCGGTCCACATATCGCCATTGGTTTTTCTTTAACTACCAACCCTGAGCCTATCTGAATTTTTTGTTGATCATTAAGTAAAGGAACTGCATGAGCAATTGCGGTATAGTCATTAATTAAATAAAGAGCATTGAAATTTAATTGCGCTTTTAAAGCTGACTGTGAAAACTCCCAGGGAAGATTTGTCATTGAAATCAAATCATCTTCAACAGGGCAAGCAATCGCTAAACACGCATTAATAGTATTGTTTTCAATCCCTTGTTGCTTCAAGTAGGTTTGTAATACTTCTGCCAAACTAGCATACTGCTGACATTGAAAAACCTGTAAGTTAATAACCTCAGCTGGCACTGAAGTGGAGCCTTCATTAACAAAGTAACCAATACGTAGGTTAGTTCCGCCAATATCAGCAACTAAGTTAATTACTGTAGCAGTCATTAAGAATTACCATTAACTTGGCTTGGCTCTTGGTCGAATAACGAACAAGCACCCGTGTCTGCCGAACTTAAGTTGCGACGCATAAAGCCAAATAATTCACGCCCCATCGCCTGATGATGGCCATTAACTTGAAAAATTGCGCATTCACGTTGTGCAAGCTCCTCATCACTCACTAATAAAGAAAGTTCGCCACTTTCACCATCAAGCAGTAACATATCACCTGTTTGTATTTTTGAGATCAAACCGCCATCAAGTGCTTCCGGGCATAAGTGAATAGCCGCAGGGACTTTACCTGATGCACCAGACATTCGGCCATCTGTCACTAAAGCTACTTTAAAGCCTTTATCTTGTAGTACACCAAGGGGTGGCGTTAATTTATGAAGTTCAGGCATTCCGCGGGCTTTGGGACCTTGGAACCTTACAACAGCAATGAAGTCTTTTTCTAACTCACCACGGTGAAATGCATCATCTAGCTCATGTTGATCTTCAAATACCACCGCTGGTGCTTTGATTACAAAAGTCCCTTCACGTAATGATGAGGTTTTAAGTACTGAAGTACCTAAATTACCTTTAAGTACTTTCAGGCCACCGTCTGCTTTAAACGGCGCTTTAAATGTCGCTATCACTTGATCATCACCTGAGGTAGTAGCACCATCAACCCATACTAACTTTCCGTTTTCCATAACGGGCTGTTGGGTATAACGTGATAAACCACGGCCACAAATTGTTTCAACATCTTCATGTACTAATCCAGCTTCAATAAGCTCTTTAAACAACAATGCCATACCACCCGCTTGTTGAAAGTGATTAATATCAGCATGACCATTAGGGTATATACGAGTAAGTAAGGGTACTGCATGAGATAAATCATTAAAATCTTGGAAATTAATGATAATACCCGCAGCTCTGGCAAAGGCGATAATGTGCATAGTTAAGTTAGTTGAGCCGCCCGTTGCTAACAAAGCAACAATAGCATTTACAATAGAGCGTTCATCAACCATTCGACCAACAGGCATATAGTTACCTGATTGTTGCGTTAAACGAGTTACTTGGCGAGCTGCTGCTTTGGTTAATTCTTCACGAAGTATGGTATTTGGCGCAATAAAAGAGGCACCAGGTAAATGCAAGCCCATCACCTCAACAACTAATTGATTTGAGTTTGCTGTACCGAAAAAAGTACAAGTACCGGCAGAGTGATAAGAGGCAGATTCGGCTTCAAGTAAAACTTCTTCATCAACTTCACCTTTAGCGAACTGTTGACGAACACGCGCTTTTTCTTTATTAGGTATGCCCGATGGCATAGGGCCTGCTGGTACAAATACTGTAGGCAGGTGGCCAAAGGTCATACTGGCAATCAATAATCCAGGGACAATTTTATCGCATATGCCTAACATCAATGTGCCATCAAACATATTATGAGATAAACCGACAGCAGCAGACATAGCAATAACATCTCGGCTCATTAAGCTAAGATCCATTCCAGGTTGACCTTGGGTTACCCCGTCACACATCGCAGGTACCCCAGCAGCAAATTGGGCAACACCACCGGCTTCTTTGACTGCCGCTTTGATGATCGCAGGATAAGTTTCATAGGGTTGGTGAGCTGACAGCATATCGTTATATGCTGAGATAATGGCTACGTCAGAATGGTTCAAGCCTTTAATTGATGCTTTATCATCTTTACCACACGCCGCAAAGCCATGGGCCAAATTACCACAAGATAGACTTGCACGATGCACGGTTGAAGACTTAGCTGCATCAATCTTATCAAGATAGGCACTACGTAATGCTTTACTACGTTCGATAATTCTATCAGTTATTGCAACTACATCTTTATTCATTTCAATATCTTTAATATTTGTCATAACACTACTCCGCCCAATAAACTTGAGTATTAACTTCTGCATGGTTTAAAAAAGCACGGATAGGCATAACAAACTTGTCATCATCACTGAGCGCTTTTTCTAAAACTTCTTTTTTGGCTGTGCTGCTAATATGCAAAAAGGTATTTTTGCTGGTAATCAGGCTAGCAAAGCTAAAGGTTATACGTTGATGGGGAGCCGTTTTTGGCACAACTTTCATTAACACATTGTCATTATCAGTCGACAATGCTTCTGATATTTCATCACTGCAGGGAAACAAAGAAGCGGTATGACCATCGCCGCCCATGCCTAATATCAACACATCCAAAGGTAGTAATGACGATTTAGCTGCTAGGTTAAGATCAGCTAGTGTTTCTTGTGATAATTCGTCACCTTGTTTCAAATGAAAAAATTTGGCCGTTTTCGCTTTGTTTTGTAATAAGTTTTCATGCACTAAACGGGTATTACTATCACTACTGTCAATATTAACCCAACGCTCATCGGCTAAGGTAATGGTGACCTTGTCCCAAGGTAAGTCTTTTTTCGATAGTGCGTTAAAAAAACCTTTAGGTGTAGAGCCACCAGATACCGCAATGCTCGCTTTACCATTTAGATTAATTGCATCAATTAAAATATTGGCTACTTTATCGCTTAACGCACTGTCTAAAGCTTCTCGTGCTTTGAATTCATTAATTTCATACATAGTTATTCAACCCACTGGCGATCATCACGCGCGATTAAAGAAATTGAAGAAACAGGTCCCCAAGAACCTGCTGGATAGGGTTTAGGTTGTTCATTGGTCGATTTCCACGCGTCAATAATACTGTCTGCCCACGTCCAAGCGGCTTCAACTTCATCACGACTGACAAATAAAGATTGGTTACCATTGAGGATTTCAAGCATTAGTCGTTCATAGGCATCAACAACACGTTCGTTGTCATAAGTTTCTGAAAAACTTAAATCCAATTTATTTTCTTGAATATTCATTTGCGAAGCAATACCAGGAATTTTATTCATCATTTGTAATTCAACACCTTCGTCAGGCTGCAAACGAATGGTAAGTTTATTCGCGGGTAAGTCGCTGTAACTGTCTTTGAAAATATTGTGAGGCTGTTGTTTAAAGTGCACAACAATTTCACTGTGCTTTTTAGGCATTCTTTTACCCGTACGTAAGTAAAATGGTACTCCAGCCCAACGCCAATTTTCAATTTCAGCTTTAATTGCTACAAATGTTTCAGTATTGCTATTTTCATTAGCACCTTCTTCATTTAAATAACCAGGTACAGCAACACCTTCAAGGTAACCATCACTGTATTGACCTCGTACGGTTTTCTCTTTTACGTTATGTTTATCAATAGGTGTTAATGCTTTAATCACTTTTAATTTTTCGGCCCGCACACTATCTGCACTTAAATCGGCTGGTGGCTCCATAGCTAAAAGAGACAGAATTTGTAATAAATGGTTTTGCACCATGTCGCGCATTTGACCAGCTTCATCATAAAAGCCCCATCGACCTTCAATACCAACACTTTCAGCAACCGTTATTTGTACATGATCAACACTGTTTCTATCCCAGTTAGTGGTAAATAGTGAATTCGCAAAACGTAAAACAAGTAGATTAAGTACGGTTTCTTTACCTAAGTAGTGGTCAATACGGTAGATTTGATTTTCTTTGAAATAACGTGAAACTTGATCGTTAATATCTTTTGAAGATTCAAGGGAATGGCCGATAGGCTTTTCCATCACTACCCTGTCTGCAGCGGTAATTAAATCTGCATGATGTAAACCGTCACAAATATCACCGTATATTGCGGGTGGTGTGGAAAAATAATAAACTCGCGTTTTGTTACCTTCACTTAATGTTTGTGCAAGTTGTTTATAAGAGTCAGTATCTTTAAAATCGAGAGATTGGTATACCAAACGTGAGATGAATCGTGCTAATACGGCTTCATCTATAGTTTCACTAACAAAATTAGTTAAGTTTTCTACAACCAAAGCAGTTAGCTCTTTCAAATCAATTGATTGACGAGCAACAGCAACAATTCGGCTATCTGGATGAATAAGACTACTTACTTCTAGTTGGTATAAAGCAGGTAATAACTTACGACGAGAAAGATCTCCAAGTGCACCAAACAAAACAATTTCACTTGCAGACTGACAATCTAAATTTTTCATAAAAGTTATCTCGGTATTTTCTTGGTTGATAGATGTTTGCCTTCACCAAGGTTATAAATTGTAACTAAACTACATTTAACCCTAATTTATCCTTTGAATGGACCGCAGTAAAGAACTTTTTGTAATTTTACAACATTTAATGTGATTTTCAGTTTAACAGGGGCTTTCGGCAAATATTAAGACAAAATAACTTTTGATAATTAAAAAATTTGCAAATATGATCGGTTTTGACATATATTAGTGCCAATTATGAAATTAAATTTCATTTCAACTGTTATTTTACGAGAAAACAAATTACAGTAAGTTAAATATTGGGTGATAAATCAACCCGTTTTAAGGCCAACAATCATGAATGTTTTAGAAAAGATAGCTAATGAACTAGAAACTTTTAGCAAGTCTGAGCGTAAAGTTGCCGAGGTTATTCTTGCTCAACCAGCTACAGTTATACATGCAAGTATAGCGGCATTAGCCAAACAAGCTAATATCAGCGAACCCACAGTGAATAGGTTTTGTAGAAGGTTAGATACCAAAGGTTACCCTGATTTCAAATTACATTTAGCACAAAGTTTAGCCAACGGCACACCCTATGTTAATCGTCATGTCGATGAAAATGACACCGCTGAGGAATACACGGATAAAATTTTTGAATCAACAATGGCCAGTCTTGAACGCTCTCGTAAAAGTTTAGATGCTAATATAATCAACCGCTCGGTAGATCTGCTTACCCAAGCCAACAAAATTTCATTTTTTGGTTTAGGTGCCTCTGCAGTTGTAGCACACGATGCGCAAAATAAGTTTTTTCGTTTTAATGTGCCCGTTGTTTATTTTGATGACATATTAATGCAACGTATGAGTGCTATTAATAGCCAGCAAGGTGATGTCGTTATTGTTATTTCTCATACAGGGCG
>JALJPB010000178.1 GCA_022969175.1 Colwellia sp.
CCTATTTGAGCGCATGAGCCAACCGTTGCCCAACCATCAATCATACAACCTTCATCGACATAAGCGCCAATATTAACAAAGCTTGGCATAACAACTACGTTTTTGCCGATAAAACTACCTGTCCGTACAGAAGCACCGGGGACTATTCGAACACCGTCGGCTTCAAACATTTCTTGAGTATAGCCAGTGTATTTCATCGGAACTTTATCAAAAAAAGTACTTTCTGCGCCGTCGATTACTTTATTGTCCCAAATACGAAAAGAGAGCAAAACTGCTTTTTTAAGCCATTGATGTACTACCCATTCACCTGCTATTTTCTCAGCAACACGTGCGGAACCATTATTTAATGCCCCTAGTGTGTCTAGTACCGCTTGTTTTACTTCGCTTGATACTTTCGCTGGTGTGATGTTATTACGATCTTCAAAAGCTTGTTCTATGATCTTTTGTAATGCGCTCATTGTTTTTCCCTTAATGATAATTTTAAAACTTTAATTGAGTACTTTATGAAAGTTCCTCACATAATATTGTGGTTAAATCAACTTGTTCTTGTGCTGTTAATGTTTGATTTTGCTTGTTTGAAATAGTGAATACATCTTCAGCCTTTTCACCAAAAGTGGTGATTTTAGCTGAATGAATCTGAATTTGGTTATCTCGAAATATTCTAGAGATTAACGCGAGCAGTGCAGGGCGGTCTCTTGTTGTTATTTCTAATAAAGATCCACGTTTATTGTTTGTTTTAATAAAACTGACACTGGTAGGGGTAGTGAAGTTTTTCAATCTTTGTGAAATTGGCTGGATTTTAGTATCACTAAACGTCTGGTTTGTTAAAGTAGTTGTTATTGCTTGGGCAATATCTTTAGTTCGACTTTGATCGTCAATGGCTTTTCCTCTTTGATCTAATACCACAAAAGTATTTAAGGTAAAACCTGACTTGCTGGTAATTATTTTTGCGTCATGAATGGATAACTTTCTTGTTGCTAATAAAGAGACGGTGGCGGAAAAGATACTTTCATGTACTTTGGTATAAATAAATACCTGAGTACCACCTCGATAGGGCACCGAACTGATTAATACTAAGGGGGTAGTATTATCGTGAGTTAATATATTTTGACTGTGCCATGAGATCTGCTCAGGTGTATAACGCAGAAAGTAATCCGCTTTAAAGTCATGCCACAAAGGTTCAAAGGCTGATTTGTCAATATTATTTGCTTGGAGTAATTCAACTGCTTGACGTTGATTTTCGCGTATTTTAGATCGTAAATCGACAGGCTTTTCTAATCCTCTTCTAAATGCACGTTTGGTATTATAATACAATTCTTCTAACAAACTTGCTTTCCAACCATTCCATAAACTTTCATTAGTTGCTCTCATATCTGCAACAGTTAAGCAGTAGAGAAAATCAAGGTGGGCTTCATCACGGACTATTTCACCAAACTTTTGAATAACACTTTCATCAGAAATATCACGACGTTGGGCTGTCACTGACATCAGTAAATGGTGTTTTACCAACCATGAGATCATTCTACCGTCATGATCGTTTAGTTGATGGGTTTTGCTAAATTCTAAGGCGTCTATCGCTCCTAACTCTGCGTGGTTACCACCACGGCCTTTGGCAATGTCGTGGAAGATACCGGCTAGAAATAATACTTCAGGTTTACGATTACGCTGTACGATTTTAGAACATAAAGGAAATTGGTGATTATGTTCCTTTTGGCTAAATCTATAAAGATTTTTAATCAAACGATAGCTGTGTTCATCAACGGAGTAAGCATGAAATAAATCAAACTGCATTTGACCAACAATACTACGCCACTCAGGTAAATAAGCACCAATAATGCTGTGGCGATGCATTAATGTAAATGCCAAACCAAGCCCTCTGGGGTGACGAATGATTTCAATAAATAAACGTCGGCTTTCTGCGTAGTCATTCAAACCAGAGATTAAACGCCGACGTGCATTTCTCATCACTCTCAATGTTTGAGAGTGAATACCTTTGATCTGATCATGTTGTGCAATAAGCAAAAACATTTTTATGATTTTTGCGGGGGTCATAAAAACACGGGCATTGCTGGTTTTAATTAAGCCATTTGAATAGGAAAAGTCGCGATCTATCGTGGTAGTTTCTGCTTGGTCATCCTGCATTAAGATTGCTTGTTCGAAATGCTGTAGTAAAATGGAGTTCAATTCTGCAACTCGACCAATAACTCGGAAAAATCGCTTCATCATTCGCTCAACAGAAGCTTTACCTTGGCCGCCAAATCCCATTAGAGTGGCAACGTCTGCTTGATAATCAAACAATAGACGGTTTTCACTCCGTCCGGCAACAAAGTGTAAAGCAAAACGCATTCGCCATAAATAATCTTGGCATTCTAGCAGCTCATAAAATTCATTTAGAGTTAAATAGTTATGTTCAACTAACTCTTCAAGGGAGTCAGCAACAAAGTGTCGTTTAGCTACCCAAGCTATGGTTTGAATGTCTCGAAGTCCACCTGGGTTTGCTTTTAAGTTGGGTTCGAGAGTGTACGCTGCTCCGTGATATTGCTGGTGGCGTTTTTCTTGTTCGTTGCGTTTCGCTATAAAGAACTTCTTTGAAGTCCAGAATACATCTTGATTTAATAATGGTTGTAATTGTTGACTTAAAGGCTCATTACCACAAATCAACCGCATTTCCATAAGATTTGTTGCGACGGTTACATCACTTGTTTCTTGTCTTAAACATTCTTTTACACTGCGAACACTATGACCAACATCAAGTTTAACATCCCAAAGTTGGGTAATAAAAGCAGATATTTTTTCTTCGAGGGGTTTGTCTATTTTTTCTTGAGTGAGCAGCAGTAGATCAACATCTGAATGGGGGTGTAACTCGCCTCTACCATAACCGCCAACGGCAATTAAACTTATTTGGTATTCGTCAAGTTGATGCTGACACCAGAGTTTAGTTAATAAGTGATCAACAAAGTCTGCACGAGTTGCAATTAATCTCCCCGTTTCTTCACTAGAGAACTGGTCTTTTAACCATGTACTAAAGCATTGAGTTAATTCGCAAAGCTTTTCACTGCTAAGCACCTCAGTCGTTAATGCCAATTTTTCACTAAAACTGGTAGGTAGAATAGAATGGAGTTGCAAGCTGATGTCTCTTATTAGTTAACTACGTGGGAGTATTTGGGCAATGGGTGTACTCCTCACGTACGGATAAATTGATTAAGCCTAATTGTGTAAAATTCTAGGCAATACCTCTTCCTTTCTTAATGTTAATATCTCACAGCCCGTTTTAGTTACAACGAGTGTATGTTCCCACTGGGCTGATTTTTTACCGTCAATCGTCGTTACCGTCCAATTATCAACTTTGTCAGTAACTGTTTGGGCACGACCTAAATTAATCATAGGTTCAATGGTAAAGCACATGCCTTCTAACATTTTTTCTTTATCATTATTTTTATAATGAACAATTTGTGGTTCTTCATGAAACTCTAGGCCAATACCGTGACCACAATATTCTTTAACAATAGAATAACGTCCTGATTTTTTGATGAACTTCTGAATAGCTGCGCCGATCTCTCCAAATACGGCACCTGGTTTTACTTTTTTCAAACCAACATAAAGAGCTTCTTGGGTAAGTCGGCATAAGCGGTTATCTTCTGCAGATATATCGCCAATGGTGAACATTTTACTGGTATCGCCATGGTACTTATCCTTAATGACAGTAATGTCGATATTGACAATATCACCGTCTTTAAGTGGCACATCATTAGGAATACCGTGACAAACCACATGATTGACTGAAGTACAAATAGACTTTGGGAAATGATGGTAATTTAATGGTGCAGAAATTGCGTTTTGTTCTTTTTCGGTAAAATCAGCGCAAAGAGTATTTAATTGGTCAGTGGTGATCCCCGCTTTTACATGTGGAGCAATCATTTCTAGTACATCTGCAGCGAGTTGACCGGCAATACGCATTTTATCAATTTCTTGCTGACTTTTAATTTTTATAGCCATTTAACCCTCATGTTTTGTTTAATATGCCTTTATTCACTAAGACATTGAAAGAACTTTTATTTACTTGCCAATATTTTAGCTGAAGTTAATCAAGTTTTGAACGTTATTTATTTTAGTTCAAGCATAATTGCTTCAACAATAGACTCTGGCTGTTTTAGATAGAAGTTATGATTAAGCATAATAAGATTTTCATCAACAGCGAGCAGTAAAGCCGGTATCGCTGACGTTTCAATAACCTCTTGTATTTGCATAATATTGTTTAAAGTCATCTCCGCGTCTTTGGCTAATTTTTTATGATTAAAAACTTTACTGGGAGGAGATAATTTGAATGTCGAGATAATGTCAGTGAAATCATCTTTGCTCGTTAATGGGCACCCTTGCAGAAAATGCTTCTCTTGAATAGCGTTTAATAAAGGCAGCACTAGCTGAGGGCTTTTAGATTGTGTCCAAGCAAGTAAATTTGCACTGATGGTTGAGTCTTTCTCAAGTACTAATTTTTCTAAATATAAAGGTGAAAATTCGATGTTACTGTCATTACTTACAGCGTTTAGGGTTTGTTTACTAATTAATTCATCACCTTCATAACGAGCACTGTGCCAAAGATTAAGCTGTATTTCTGGTAAAGCAGTACTAATAGCATTTATTAAAGGAGTGGCGGCATAACTCCACGGGCAATGGCTGTCATAAATAAAAAAAAGTTCGGCATTCATGTGATGGTGACTCTTGGTTCATTAGTGTAATAACAAAGTTAAAGCGAGATTTTAACGTGTGTGGCTTAAATAACCTATTTAATTTTTAAACAAATCTTGAATATTTGGTTAAAAAGCTCTTTAAACTCACTCTGTTTATATAGTCGTTAATATAAATATCGATTAATTGTTTTATATGGCTACTTATACGGATTTGTGGTATAAAGTGCCGCGCTAAATTAATTGTTACTGGGGATCATTTTCTGGTTGGTTAATATTAGTCGTTAAATAGATACTACCTTGGGTGGTATTAAACATAAACTCACATACATCTTTTAAAGATATACCGGGGTGCTCAGCTGATATTACATTTCGTAAATTAGCAACAAGAGTCGTGTGTATTGGGTGTATGAACGCTTAACCCCATAAAGGAAATTACAATGTCAAACGTTTCAATGCGCGATATGCTTAAAGCTGGTGTTCACTTCGGACACAAAACTCGTTACTGGAATCCAAAAATGAAGCCGTACATTTTTGGTTCACGTGATAAAGTTCATATCATTAACTTAGAACAAACTGTTCCTATGTTTAATGACGCCTTAGCTGTTTTAAGCAACGTATCGTCTAAGAAAGGTAAAGTTTTATTTGTTGGTACTAAACGTGCTGCAAGTGAAGCTATTAAAAGTGCTGCAGAAAAATCTGACCAATTTTTTGTTAATCACCGTTGGTTAGGTGGCATGTTGACTAACTGGAAAACAGTTCGTCAATCAATCAAACGTTTAAAAGATCTTGAAGCTCAAAGCTCTGATGGTACGTTTGAAGCGCTTACTAAAAAAGAAGCGTTAATGCGTACTCGTGAAATGGAAAAGCTTGATAAAAGTTTAGGTGGTATTAAAAACATGGGTGGTTTACCTGACGTTTTATTTATCATTGATGCTGATCACGAACACATTGCTATTAAAGAAGCTAATAACCTTGGCATTCCAGTAATTTCTGTTGTTGATACTAACTCAAACCCTGACAATATTGATTACATTATTCCAGGTAACGATGATGCAATCCGCTCAGTTACTTTATACCTTGATGCTGCTGCCAATGCAGTTATTGAAGGTCGTGAGCAAAATATCGTTGTTCAAGCTGAAAAAGACGGTTTTGTTGAAGCTGAGTAATTAGCTCTCCAATTAAATCTTTTTTATCTTAATAAAAGCAGAAGCGTAGT
>JALJPB010000179.1 GCA_022969175.1 Colwellia sp.
GCTTTGGTGGTGGTGCTTGCACATATGATCCATTTTGATATCGCTACCGGAGATTGGATAAAATGGTTACCATATAATGGCAGGGATGCGGTTATCTTATTCTTTTTATTGTCGGGTTATGTAATTTCCTATACAACAGAGAAAAAACAAAGTGGTATAAAAGACTATATTGTTTCAAGGGCTACTCGTATTTATTCTGTCGCTATCCCAGTTATTGCCCTAACGGTAAGTTTAGATCTTATTGGTTTACAATTTAATCCAGAAAACTATACCGGCTTATATCAATATGAAAAATTATACATTTACATCCCTTTTCATTTAAGTTTTCTAGGCGAAATTTGGACTATATCAGAGCAGCCTTTTACGGTTCCTCCCTATTGGTCGTTAGGTTATGAGGTCTGGTATTATGTGTTATTTGCAGCTTTGTATTTTTATTCAGGGATTAAACGTGTCGTTATTTTTTCTCTAATATTTGTTTTTGTTGGTTACAAGCTCTGGTTATTGTTCCCGTTATGGCTTGCTGGGGTATGGTTATATAAAAATCATGATAAATGGCAACTAGCACCATGGTTGGCTAATGTTATTTTTGTCGGGAGCCTACTAGGTTATGTTTTATTTAAACAATTTGGGATTGATCATTATTTAATCGCATTAGGCAGGCATATTTGGCCTTTCGATCTGTTTTCTTTAGGTAGCGCTCACAATTACTTAAGTGATTATGCGGTATGTATCTTTGTTATTTTACACTTGTATGCAGCTAAATATGTAGATTTATCTTGGCTGGTAAAATATAAGAAACCTATTGTCACCTTAGCATCATATACTTTTACTTTATATTTAGTACATGCTCCAATTATATTAACGATTGAGCATAATATGACATTAAATACTGATTCTATTTACACAACACTTGGCATACTTTTGGTTGTTGCCTTAGTTACTTGGGGACTTGGTTTTTTAACCGAACAACGTAAACATAAATTTAAACCAGCGGTTTTATATTTTGTTAACTTATTAATTAAGTTCGTTAAAATGATTCCTATATTAAAGTTTGGCCTAATGCCTACTCGCCTTGGCAAAGACGCTAGTAAAAGCAGTATTTAACAAGTTTCAGCACTATTTATTATTAAATCTGGGGCAAATTAATACTCAATACCTTTGCATCGTATTTATTGATGTTAATAGGAGTAAACAGTAACTCACCATCAGGAATTACCCCTGATGGTGGAAATATGTATGCATACTGGCTACGACCCGTTAAGTTTTGACCTTGATAAGGGAAAGTCGCAATTTTATGCCAAAGTTCACCCGTTTTACTGTAATAGATGCTAGCTTCTTCAAGTGTATTTTGTTTACGGCCTGGTTCATAAGTTACCCCCATAATCATCGCGCCTGAAACCGTTTGTACCATATGATAAGCAGGGTTACCTATAGTTGCCACTTGCTCTCTTTTACCGGTAATAAGGTTAAGCCGGTAAATGTGATTAATCGCATTTGCTGGGGCATCTTTACCGGCATCCATACCCCATATAAGGTGATCTTCGGTTATGATTAATGAAACTGCTCGCCAACTTTGATCGCCACCACAAAATTTATGCACTGTTCGAAATTCATCATCGGTATAATAAAAATGTGATTCATTATCATTGTCGCCAGTGGTTATCCAGAATCGCTGACGGTATTTATCCCAAAAAATACCGTGTACATGTTTAATCTCACCCTCAGTAAAGGTAAAACAAACTTCACAGTGTTGGCCACTGTCAGAGATACGTAAAATGCGGATAGCTCGCTTGATACCGTTTACATATTCGCCAAAATAAGCATTGTTTGATAAAGGACTTATACCTATTCCGTTGCGTAAAGGAGGTAGGATTTTATCTTTCTTTAAATCAAAAATAGCTTGAGCCGTTTTATTTGTAGTGCTGGGCACAAAACGATAAATTTTATCATAAATAATAATTATGGTGCCGTTAGCTAATTGCACAACATGACCAAGCCCCATGGAGTTTGATAATGCTCTTACTAATACATTTCGACGTACTTTGTCTTTTATTATTGACAATAAACTGTTATTTGCTGGGGGGATTTTACAAAGTTGCTGAAGCTTTTTACTTTTATAATTATAGCTAAAGACAAAGTGGTCTTGGCTGAATAAACAATGGTGTTCAGTGGAAAAGTGAACCATGAATTTATTTTTAATAATAGATATTTCAGCTTGGTTAATCATTGTTTTTATTTTTCATTTGTTTGGTTCTCGTTAGTATAGATTTTTGCATACAATGAGGGAAAATAAAATATCTTGTTGAAATCAAATAATACTGGCAAAATTCAATTCAATAACACGGTGTTCAAGGAAAAAGCACTGTAAATCACATGGAAACGGTATGCGCTTACTCATTGCTTTTGTATATTTCTTAATTGCCTATGGCTCATTATTCCCTTTTCATTTTTATGGTGAAGAGTTTAGTCAAAATTATGCTAATTTACTGAGCTTTCAGATTTCAGGGATAGGTGATGTTTTAGGGAATATTTTACTTTTTATTCCATTAGGATTTCTTTATGCACTGATGCATTCAACAGAACAGTTATTATTAACTAAAAATCGATATAGCCTTTGGGTTACTGTATTCATTTTTGCTTTGTCATTGCAGATTTTGCAAATTGGAATACCTGAGCGTGATCAAAATATTGTTGATGTTGTTTTAAATTTGGTTGGTTTTTTGTTCGGTTATAAAGGTATTTTATTGGTTAACGCTAAATATTTTAGTATACAACCACAATTAAAATACTTGCCAATTGCCATTGCACTGACCTATGTGCTGTCTGAATTATCTCCTTTTGTTCCTTCCATCGATTTTCAAGTATTAAAAGATAGCTTTAAACCCTTATTAATATTACCTTCATTTTCAATGGCGAGTGAAGTATTTAGCCATGTTGTTATTTGGTTAGTTGTTATTCGTTTATTGTCTTTCCAACAAGATAAAATACCGATCAAGGCAGTTGTTGGTATTTGGTTGTTCATGCTAAGTGCCAAGGTTGTCATTGTATTTAATGTGCTGGCGCTCAGTGATGTTATTGCGCCATTAATTGCTATAGCGTTAGTACTTAAAATTAATCTTACTAATGAACGAGCCACCAAGGTATTGTTAGGGTTTACGGTCTTTGTTTTGGGCTTTTCATCGTTAGCGAGTTTTGGTGCTGTGAATCTTTCGGTTGAAACATTGTTTCCTTTTCAAAGTTATTTAAATGGCCAACTCTATAGCGGAATACAAGCGCTTTTATTTAAGTTGTTTATTTTCTCTGCCATTATTTGGTTAGCGATTGAGTTACGAAAAAATGCCAAGGCTATTGCAAGTTTGTTGGCGGTTTATGTATTAATTATTGAATGTTTACAATTGTTTATGCCGTCACGAGTAACTGACTTTGGCGATGTGTTGTTAGTAGCTATAGCATACTTAACTGTAAGACATTTAGGGGACTATTTAGTAACACAAGAAAGTCAGCACCAAAGTGGTGTAATTATAGATACCTCTGATAACATATCAATAAAGGGTAATGAGCAATTTGCTAAGCTATCATTTTTTAACGCTTTCACTGGCAGTCAAAAATACTTTACTGGGCTAGTCTTAAGCTTTGTACTTTTTTATATTGTCGTTAATGCAGCATTAGCTTTACCTGGTATACCTTATAATATTGTTGAGTTATTTGAGCATCAAGCGTCATTGTTAGATTTATTGGCATTCTATTTGTTTTTATTATTATTAGGTGGCGGTAGTTTTTTTATCGTTCAGCGAACTTTGAAGTTAAGTGAACCAAGCGGTATAAAATTTATTGGTCTACATGTTTTAACTTTGGCAATAATATTTATCTGTCTATATTTGTCGGTAACCGTTGAGAGTATTGAAGATATTGTTGGTGCTTCAAAACTTTCGCAGATACTTTATCGTAATCAAACATCAGAACACTTTTTTCCTGTATTAATGAATGTCTTAAGCCTGTCTTATATGGCTAAAACGGCACAGTTTTTTGAGTTTTTATTTCGATTTTCTGCCCTGTATGGCTTAGTACAAATTCCCTTAACTATTAGTCTTCTTATTTTTACGGCACCAACTAAAGCCCTTACTTTGGTAAAATACATTTTCATCAGTATGGTGTTGTTACTGTTGTCTTTATACGTGACTTTTTATGCTGCAGTAACGGATAACTTAACTGAGTTAATTGTTAGCCCGGTTTTACTTTGTTTCTCTTTTGTTCTGCTGAGTTTTTGTATTGCCCTGCAATGGTATTTTATTCAAATTAAAAAATTTATTTTTGCTATTACTTTAATTTTGGTTGTCGGAATTTTATCTTGGTTTATCGCTCAGTATGCCTTTGAGTTGGAAATAGTAAAATACGGTTATATTTTCTCAGCCTTTGACTTTTTGATTGGTGCAGGCCGGGAGCACAGACTAAGTGAAATAGTTTTGATGATACGCTGGAGTATTATTCTTATTGTTTTTCAGCTGTTGCTCTTAGTTGGCTTATTTTGGGCCAGTCATTTGCCGTCAACATTTTTTTCATCACAAATTAAAGTGATAAAACCTTTTTATATTTATACATTAATCTTCATTGTGATTTTTGGCTATGTTGGTAACCGTTTATTTGGTGAGCATTTACATTGGCAAACATTAGCTCAGTATTTCACTCAAGACTCTGATCGGCCATTTCCTTTAGATAGATCGGTAGTACAATTACCAAATTTAATTAATAGCGGTGCTATTTATTTAAATGATAAACCAATGGAAAACTTGGATAAAGCTTTTAGCCTTGCAAAGGACTACGATACTATCAGGTTATCTAAAGGGTATTATCAGCAAGCGGGCATACTCAAGGCTAATAATGTTTCTATACTTGCCGAAGATGGCGCAGTAATTTTTGGCAAAACTAAAGAGGGTAAAGGCGCATTAGTTATCCGTGGTGATAATACTTATATTGAAGGGCTTGAATGTCATTCCATTTATGTTCCCGATAATAATGGTGTATGTATCCGGCTTGAGGGAAAGGGGATTACTTTAAATAAGGTTTATTTTCACCATGCTCAAGGTGGATTACTTGGCTCTAAGAAAGGTGGCGATATTATTATTGAAAATAGTCGCTTTGAGCATTTAGGTGATGGTGCTTTTTACCATGGCATTTATACTTTGGCTCCTAGCCGATTATTTATTAATAACTCTTATTTTTTAAATAATCGAAACGGAGGTCATGAAATTAAATCTCGCTCTACACATACTGAAATTACTAACTCAGTTATTGCAAGTAGCCAAAGCCGAGACAGTCGATTAATTGATGTGCCCAATGGCGGTGTATTAATTATTAAAAATAATATTTTAATTGAAGGGCCGTTCAGTGAAAATCATGACTTATTAAGTTGGGGCGTTGAAGGTGTTACCCACCTTGTTGGTAAAGTAGTCATTGAAGGCAATACTATTATTTCTGATAAATC
>JALJPB010000018.1 GCA_022969175.1 Colwellia sp.
ATTGCAACCCATAATGCTTCAGTAGCGCCAGAGGTTATAGTTACGTTATTTAGCCCATCAAGCTTTTGGTCATCAGTGAAGTCAGATTGATACTGCTTATGCACCATTTTGGCAATTTGTGTTAACAGCTCAGGCAAGCCGTTTGATGGAGAATATTGATTTCTTCCTTCACTAATGGCTTGATTAATTTTATCTTTTAAAAATTCAGGTGTATCAAACTCAGGGAAACCTTGAGATAAATTAATCGCTTGGTATTGATTCGCCATTATCGACATTTCAGTGAAGATACTGGTTTCTAAGTTGGGCAGTTTACTGGTAAAAGAGGATGACACAAAAGGCTCCTTAATTTAAATGGATTTTTTAGTGAGTATTGGTGTAAGTGGCGACTGCTCAAATATCAGTTGAACCAGTTATTTAAATGTTAAGGCTAACGGTGTATTAGTTCAATCGTTATCAGCTATTTATCTCATAAAAAAAGCCCCTGCATATAAATTTCAGGAGCTTTTTATTAAAGGTATCTACAACCTAATCGTTGTTATGCTTTTACTGGGCAACCCTGAACGAGCAGAGCAACACTGGCAGCAGATTTTACATTATCAAAATATGAACTGACATTCGCCTCAGCACCTGGCTCAATGACTAGTCCTGACATTACCGCAATTTGTTTAAACGCGGCAAATGAGTTTTTATCTGCTTCATAGGCAGCTAATGCGCTGTTTATTTGTCCACAAGAATAGCTATTAGCCAATCCTTTTGAATAAGCATTTTGCAGCTCTGTTGCGCTTTGACATGCTGTTAATAGGGCGATTATCAACACTGAGAATAAATATTTCATGCTAAATTACCCTGTAATCGGCAGTAGCGTAATTTCTACTCTTCTATTAAGCTCTTTACCTGCCTTAGTCGCATTACTGGCTATTGGCTGAGCTTCCCCGAAGCCAATTTTCTCTATTCTGTCAGTAATAACACCAGAAGTTTTTAGGTAGGTAGCAACTGACTGCGCTCGACGTTCAGACAAGTTTTGATTAAGTGCATTAGAGCCAGAGCTATCAGTATGACCTGCTACCACTATCAACGTTTTGTCAAATTCTTGTACCACTAAAACAACTGAATCTAAAACAGATAAAAAGCTTTGGTCAATAGTTGTATTGCCTGAAGAGAATGTAATATTGCCAGGCATAATAAGGTTGATGTTATCACCATCACGGACAACGCTAACGCCCGAACCGCGAAGTTGTTTTCTTAATTTAGCTTCTTGAGTATCCATATAAAAACCAATACCACCACCAATCGCAGCGCCTCCGGCTGCTGCTTGTAAAATTCTGCGATTTCTTTTACTAATATCGTCTTCATCTTTATTGGCTAAATAGGCTGCTACTGCAGCAACACTAGCGCCAATACCAGCGCCTTTAGCGGTATTACTAACTTCTTGCTCACCAGTGTAGGGGTCAAAAGTTGTACAGCCTGTTACGATAAGACAAGTCATTAGAGGGATTGTAAATAATTTCATTTGTTTCCTTGAAAAGTGTTTTATAAGTTTGGATTTTCAGAGCTATGCTATAGAAGAACTGTCACTATGTTTTCTAGCACTTAGCTTTTTAATTTAAATGTTAACGTAAATTATGGGCTAGGGATAAAAGAGTTGAAACAGTGACTAAAACTAGTGTTCTGTCATAAAGCCGCAAGTATAAGTGCCACAACTTATGCATGTCCAGACGTATTTGATTTTGAGTTTTAACAATCTCTAGGCAATACAATTTTTGTTGTACGTTTTTTATCCGCATGAACAGTGTTAGCTCATTTATTTGATTATACTGGTGTATGTAGATAAAAGTGGTTTAGGCAGCAAAAGCTAAATTTAAAATTTATGTGGTGATAAGTGGATGTTGTGATAATTATTTAGCGCAATGTAGATTTGTGCAGATAAATGAGGCAATATCAAATTTATAGCTAGTTATTGTTTAGGCACTTTATCGAGCTAACCCTTGGTAAAACCTCAATGATATAGATTGAAGGTCTCTACTAGGGACTAATAAATCCTGATTACCAAGAGTTTAATCTATGAGTAGCGTTTTCTTTGTACGAATAATTATAATGAAAGATCAATACGCCCTAACCAAATTTTAATTATTGGGAGCTTAGTCATGAAAGAATTTATCCAGTCTTTACCTAAGATCGAACTCCATCTGCATATTGAAGGAACACTTGAGCCTGAATTAATGCTTGAGCTTTCAAAGCGTAATAATGTTCAAACGCCATTCAATTCAATTGCTGAGATTAGGGATGCTTATAATTTCCATAATCTACAATCTTTTTTAGATATTTATTTCCAAGGAACTGATGTACTGATCAATGAGCAAGATTTTTTTGATCTAACTTGGGCTTATTTACTACGCTGCAAAGAAGATAACGTTGTTCATACCGAGGTATTTTTTGATCCGCAAGCACATACTGAACGTGGTATTAGCTTTGATACTGTCGTTAACGGTATTCATCAGGCGTTAGTAAAAGGCCGTACAGAACTGGGTATTAGCAGCAAACTCATTATGTGTTTCTTACGACATTTAGATGAGCAATCAGCCTTTATAACATTAGCGCAAGCTCAAGCTCATAAAGATAAAATTATCGCCGTAGGCTTGGACTCTACTGAAATTGGTCATCCAGCTAGTAAGTTTGAGAGGGTCTTTAAACAAGCCCTTGAACAGGGGTTTTTAACTGTCGCCCACGCCGGTGAAGAAGGATCAGCTGATAATATTCATCAAGCATTAGCTTTACTCAAGCTTTCGAGAGTCGATCATGGTGTTCGCTGCTCAGAAGATGCAGGCTTGATAGAGCAACTTATTACTGAGCGAATTCCACTTACCGTTTGTCCATTGTCTAATATTAAGTTAAAAATATTTGCATGTATGGCGCAGCATAATATTGTTGCTCTGCTTCGGCAGGGGGTTTGTGTAACGATTAACTCTGACGATCCTGCATATTTTGGTGGTTATATGACTGATAATTTTTTGGCGGTAAATCAAGCACACCCGATGAATAAAACTGAAATAGCTCAATTTACTTTTAATGCTATCGAGGCCAGTTTTATTTCTCAAAATGAAAAAAACCGACTAACAACAGTGCTACAGTCATACTTAGATTTTAACCAATAGTGATTTACTCAGGAACTGTTAACGGATCGCTCTATGAGTAATCACCATGCAAAGTCGAAAACATAATTCCAAGGTATAAAATTAATCATTTTAACAAATGAATCGCACAATTCTGCATATTTAAGTAGTTTGGGTATATAATGGTTCGTTCTCAATAAAACGAGTGATGAAAGTAAGGAATAGTTAAGCACTGTTATTTACAGTTAAGCACCATGAGTAACGTTCGTTTTAGTCGATTCTCGTGATGAAAAAGCTGAAACTTACATTAAAACGCAGATGTAAACCTAACGGGTTTTACAATACCAACATTAAAAACAAGCCCGAGTAGTATGACATGCAGATATTAGAAAAAGATTATCAGGTTAACAGCGTCCATAAAGCTATTAATGCCGGAGGGAATTCTATTATCGCACTACCTACAGGGGGCGGTAAGAGTATATGTATACTTAAATTGTGCCAAGCTTTGTCCGACAAGAACGTCGTTATAAGTTTACGTAATGCGGCATTGATTCCACAGTTATTAAATACGCTCACCGTTAACGGTCTTTCTGTTAGTGTTGTAAAGTCTGGCTATAAGTATGTTGCTGGCGGTGATGTGACGTTAATTATGGAGCAATCATTTAGCCGAAGAAAATACCTAAATATACAATGCGATGTACTGCTACGTGATGAATATCATGTTGGCTGCACGGGTGGTGTTTATAGTGATATGTGTGAAGAACTGTCTCCTGACTTGATTATAGGTCTTACTGCGACACCCATTGATAGATTAGGCGTTTATATTGATCAGTCAATGATCTTGATTGAAGAAACGACGACTAAAGACCTGATTCAATTGGGTGAGTTAGCCAAACCTGTTTACAAAGTTCCTAGTTTATCTCAAGAAATCGATTACAGCGCAGTTAAGATGTACAGAGGTGACTTTAGTGTCTCTGGTTTAGACACTATTTTACTAGAGCATTGCTCTTTAGTTGCACAACAAACCGTTGATGACGCACTCTCTAAAGGTCGTAAGGTTATGCTTTTTGCTAACTCCATCAACCATGTAGAGTCGTTATCTGAGGCTTTTCATCTACTTGGCGTTAAACATGAACTTGTTCACTCGAAGCGATCGACTGATGCTAATGATGAAAGCATCCGTAGATACAAGGAAAACGAGGTCAAGTTAATCATCAATATGTCGATGCTTACTATTGGCTTTGATGATCCAACTACCGACTGTGTCGTATTAGCACGACCTACCAAAATATTAAGATTGTACCTGCAAATTATAGGTCGGTGTTTACGGGCATCAAAGGGAAAAACTAGTGCACTAATACTCGATTTGGCACAATGCATCTCTACGCATGGGTTTGCTGAAGATTATAGAGATTTTACCCGTAAAACAGCTAAGTCCGCAGCGATAATGTCTGAAAGGTTAAGCGTAACTAATATAGGTCAGTTCGTTGATGGCGAGTTCAGCTATGATGACTCCATTGAGCGTAAGGTAGTCAAAAGAAAATCATCAAATAAACGTTTACCAAGACGTAAGTTAGTTGCCAGCAAAGAGCTTGTTGCTAGGGCGGCAAGTAATAGGGCGGCATCGTTGCTAAGGCTTAACCCTAGAATGGAAAAACTCGTCAGCACTATCGAATTAGTTAATATTGTTTATGAGCAGCAAGACGAAAGTAGCAAAATGCTTGATGAGTTAGCAATGGCCAAATTGGTCGCCCTTATAGGTTTTGCCTATAGTGATGCATTAGTTGATAGCTGCACTAAGCTGGTTGAAGACTTACACGCTCAAAATAAATCAATCAGAGGGTTACAACTTAGGATTAGCAATTTGATAACAGCAATAGCGATAAAAGACTTAGCAGCTACGGCATAAACTATCTATAGTAAGTTTCGCCCGATATATAATGCTGATAGCCGCCGTTGTTAGTGGTGAATTCGTCAAGAAAGTTTCCTTATTCAAACGTTTGAGTTGTTAGGTCAATAATTTCACGCTGTAATAACCCAAAGTTATTTAATTTACTGAAAGCAAAGTAGGAGACCTTTTCCTCTTATTTTAATCCATAAGTCCAACAAACTTGAAGAATACTCATTGAAAAAACAAATAACTTATGTATCATAAAAAGCAATTAATTTAACTTTTGGTTACTTGTGACTTTTAATTTCCCTAAAACATTAATGGTATTGCTTATATGTTTGGCCTTTTTGGGTCAATCTATGGCGTCTATTGTTATGCCATATCATATGATGAATATGGCAGGGATGGACACGCAAGAACAATCTCATAAACTAACTATGATGGATCACAGCGATCACTCAATGACTAGTGATGATGTTAGTACCGAACAATCTTCTAATGATTGTTGTGCCAAAACATGCAACTGCTTTGCTGGTGGTTGTTCGAATCTAGCTGTGCTACTTAAAGATGTTAATAAAGATGTTATTGACATCTTTTCTTTTAAAATACATTCCATATCAAATTTGGTTAAAAGCCAACAACCAACTTCCCTTTATAGACCTCCAATACAAAGCTAAATACAGAATGAATGTGTCCAAATTTTGGCTCGTTTAAGTTGTATTAGGCTTTTTTTGATCTCCAAGTTTAAAGTTCTCTGTTAGATTTTATCAAAATAAGCCATTTACTTAGAAATATTTAATTAAAAATATTAATTTAAGTCCCTTGGGGGGGTTATGTTTTCAAATAAATTTATCGTAAAAACTAAAACAATGTTCACCGTTTTTGTTTTAGTCTTTGGCAGTTTTTATAACAATTTTGCCATAGCGGAACCTAATAATATTCAGCCTCAAACTATTTCTTTAGAAATTTATAAAAGTGCTAGTTGTGGTTGTTGTAATAAATGGGTCAGTCATGTCAAAGAAAATGACTTTCAGATTACAATCCATAATAGCAATAGTCTTTCAGCCATTAAAACGGCTAAAGGAATAGAGCCTAGGTATAGGTCTTGCCATACCTCAGTTTCTAATAATGGTTTTGTTTTTGAAGGACATATACCCGCAAAATTGATAAAACAATTCCTCAAAGAAAAACAGTCAGATGGCGTTATTGGCTTATCTGTTCCTGCTATGCCTGTAGGCACACCCGGTATGGAAGTTAAGGGGAAATTTCAACCGTACAAAGTATTAGCTCTTAATTCGGATGGTACCTATGATATTTATGCTTATGTTAAATCCTATGAAGAACAATTTTAATACTGAAAAAACCAAATTTGTACTGGTAAGTGCAAAGTAATGTAGACCATTAATTTATAAACTGGAGAAAAAAATGAACATATTAACTAAAGTCGCTGTGATATTAATTCCAACTTTAGCACTATCAATGTCAGTTAGTGCCCATGATCCTAAATTGCATGGAAAAAAAGCTGAAAAAGCTGATTGTAGCAAAATGGACCACACTAAGATGGATATGAAGGATCCTGTTTCAATGGCAATGATGAAAAAATGCATGAAGCAAGAAAAGCATGCTACAGAAGAAAAAGCTAAAATGGACCATAGCAAAATGGATATGAAAAAAGAGCCTAAAAAAGAGGTGGATACCATAGAGGGGTAAAAGGTTTGCCATACAAGATTGTTAATCTTGTATGGCATCAACATAATTATGAGGTATTGAAAATGAATAAAATTAAAATATTTATCTTTACTGTTGTTTTAGTTGTTGTCTCTGCAGTAACGGTAATTTACTCGGGTATCATTGATGTTGCTGCTGATGAGCCTCATGGTGATCTTGTGTATTGGTTATTGGAGCAAACACGAGAAAACTCAATTGAAATTGCAGCGAAAGACATAGACGTGCCAAATTTAGATGATGCTGAAATGCTGCTGAGCGGTGGTATGGATTATCAATTTATGTGTGCTAGTTGTCATTTATCGCCAGGTCAAAAAGAAAGCGATATGAGTATAGGTTTGTATCCTGCGCCACCAAACTTAACTGTTAGTCATCAATCACATGGCGATAAAAACAAGGTAGATGAAAATAAAGTTTCACGGGAACAATTTTGGGTAATTAAACATGGTATTAAAGCGTCAGGGATGCCGGCATGGGGGAAAACTCATGATGATAAACGTATTTGGGACATGGTTGCTTTTATCAAGCGACTTCCTAGCTTAACAGCAGAAGAATATCAAATTATTACCTCAACAGATTAAATGAACGTCGGCTAGTTCGGTATAGGCTGTTGAGCGTTGGTAGCTTTTTATTTCGATAAAGAAAAAGAAGGCGGCTAATGATAACAATAAATTTTTTGTGTTTTTACTGATAAGAATTCACATTTGTTAGTCTGGATTGATAGACAAAAATAATTAACTGAAACGATGTGAGTAAGTTGAACACAGTTATGCTTTATATAATGTGATATATCAGTGAACGACTGGTTTTATATGATTAAATTGATTGGTATGGACTTCCTAGTTTTTACTCGACAGTTTATATTCATTCGATAAATACATTGTTAGAATACCCGGTCAGACGGCATTGCGACGAATAAACGCAATTAGGTATATATTATTTAGCTATTAAATAAGAAAGTTAAAATTAAAGTGTAGGTAGTGTGAGTAAATGGTAGAAAATCTGAGTCAATTGAATCGACATTATGACGGTCAAGGTTATTTTGTTATTAGAGATTATTTTAATGCAGCCGAAATTTCAGCAATTAGAGAAGTTATACTAAAATTTCATCATTCATGGAAACAAGACAATGAATATTTCTATCAGGAAGAGGCTTTCAATTCTTCTTTAATTACCGGCAGTCAGTACTTATCGTTTGATGATCGGGTGAAGCTTTTTAACTTTATTAGTTCAAAAAAACTGATGACTCTTATTGATTCAGTCATACCTTCTAACCCAGCTTTTATGAATACTCAATTATTTTTCGACCCGGTTAATCGTCAACAAAAAGATTTCTGGCACCGGGATTGCCAATATGACTATGACGTTGAAGGACAAAAAAAAATTATTCATGAAACACAAGTATTACATCTTCGGGTACCTTTATTTGATGAGCATGGAATGGAGCTAGTACCCGGCTCACATAAGTGTTGGGATAATGATGAGGAATATAATGTCAGGCAAGAAGAAAATGGTAGTGTGAGTAGTGATGATCTTTCTACAGGTAAAAAAATTAAATTAGCCGCGGGAGATTTACTCGTTTTTTCAGCTGATATGATCCACCGAGGTCTGTATGGCTTAGATCGGTTAGCGTTTGATATCTTAGTTTTTGATTCGTCGGCCAATTATGTTGATTATGTTGACGATGACTGTTTGCCGGATAAGTCAATGTTGGATAAAATTGACGATCCAAGATTATATATAAATACCCTTCATTTAAAGTCGATGAGTTAATTTTACTATGTGAGTCGAAGACGCAATATAAAGGCGAACAAAAATGTTTCGCCTTGCTATCTTTCTATCTGTTATGTCATATAAACCATAACAAATGATTTTTATCTCTTTAATTGCAGTAGATCTGGCAACGATTCGTCCTGTTATTCAAGACCTTTATTGTAGAAAACTAGGAAGCTCTGGTAGTTTCTCTACGTCATTTCTCTCATGTTGAATGATAACTTTGGCATTTAATTCTTTAACTGTTTTTTCAAAATGGTCAAACGATTTCCTTGTTTCTGGCTCATCTACGTTAAACCTAGGTACCCGTTTCAAAGCTCTGCTTTTGGCTTGATGATATAAATCGCCTGAAATTAATACCGGTCCAGTATCTTCTAGCATAAGCTGTAATACCGTATGGCCTTTAGTGTGGCCAGGCATAGCTAATATCTTTACACTACCATCTCCAAAAACATCATAGTCGCCATCAAATGTTTTTTGTTTCAAGCCATTAAAGCCAGCATTTTGTACTTTGAGTTCATCAGAGGCGAACATAGCATTTTTTTCTTTGTTGTTTACTAGCCAGGTCGCCGTTGGAAAAGATGATATTTGGCCGACATGATCAAAGTGACTATGAGATATAGAAACAAAGTTAATATCATTTGCCGTCAGGTCGATTTCTGCTAATTGGGTAATAATTGTTTTATCTAATGATAAGGTAAATACACCATTAACTGCAGGTTCCTCATTTATTAAAGAGCCAGGTAAGCCGGTATCCCATAACAAATTTCCTGCTGGATGACTAATTAGAAAACAAGTACTGGCAAGGGTCGCTTTTTGTTTTGCGTAGTCTCCTGAAGAAGAAAAGACATCCATATCGCTAACCTTGATCACGCCACAATCAATAGTGTAAAGTTTAAGTTTATCTGTGGCACCTGCTAGTGCGCTTGTCGATGCAAGAATCCCTGCAAATAAAAGATGAATCATTTTTTTCATTTTTACATTCCCTATTTATTATTTGGTAAAAACGCGTTCAAATACTATTACCTTGTACACTAAATTTAATTATTAACGTATATTTAGCCTTTAATTTTAACTCGTTATATTTTGAAAAGATCAAGAGTATATTAAAACTTGGCCTTAACTCAACTTATTGAAATGCATAAAACGGTTTTTTCCGGAATTTTTAGCCACATATAAGGCTTTATCGGCATTTGAAATTAAATTGTCGATAGTTTTGTTTTCTGAATAGGTATCGATGCCAATACTTATTGTCACTGGGATATCAAATGACTGAGCAGAAATCAAATGTGATGAGAGACTGTTTTTGATATTTTCGGCTAGCAGTATAGCACCAGGGGCATCGGTATCAGGTAACAATATAGTGAATTCTTCGCCCCCTATTCTAGCCACTATATCACTTGTTCTACTACCCTCTAGTAATTTTTGAGCGACACTTTTAATAACAGTATCACCAACATCATGACCATAAGTATCGTTAATATTCTTAAAGTCATCTATGTCAATCATCAGTAATGAAAGCTTTGCATTCTGCCGTTTGATAAGGGCTAAACTATCACTTGATGCACTGATGAAATACCGGCGGTTATAGAGGTTAGTAAGAAAGTCACGATTTGCTTGTTCATGAAGCATTACATTTGCTTTTTCAAGCGCTTCTTGAGAGTCCTTTCTGGACTTAATCATCGCGTTTATGTTTTTAGCTAATATATTTAGCTCTTGAAAATATATTTTACTTTCATCCAAATAAACGTTTTTTTCACTTGCTTCAACAAAAAAATCAATCATTTGATCAATAGATTTTTTTGTGCTGTTGATCCACCACTTTATGATGATAAAAACAATAGTGAAAAGTGTGGATAAGATTAACAGCATCTTGATGATTTCTGTTTTCATTATGGCTTGGAATCTTGATTTTTCTTGGCTAATATCTTCGGCAATGTCATCAAAATAGAGGCCACCACCTACCATCCACTTTAAAGAGTCAATCCCCATTGCAAAGCTTACTTTATTTATTTCATTGTTAATCTCATTCGGCCGATTCCAAGTGTAGTAGACAAAGTCACCGTCAGGAGTTTTTGCCGCATCGATTAATTTATTTATCACCCTAGTGCCATTAATGTCTTCATAGTCCATTAAGTTTTTATTAACAATTTCAGGTTTCATCGGATGCATTAAAATGACACCGCCATAATTATCGATAAAAATATAGCCATCTTTACCAAATCTAACTTTACTTAGCCGTTCGAAGATTTCTTGGTTAATATTATTTTCATAGTCGCTAATACGCTCTGCGACGCCAATGTAAAAATCAAGCGGCTGAAATAGCTTTATATAACCTAATTTAGAAGAGCGTTCTTTATTTTTTATGTTTCGAGAATAGGGGTAGTTAACAAAGCCTTCACCTTGCTCTTTAATTACCTCTTTAAAAACATCGGCGACTTTTGTGCCATTAACGTCTGTCATTTCCTTTAGGAAACTATTTACTGTTGATTCAGGGTAAATAGGATGAAAGATAGCGGTGTCATTCATGCTATTGATAAAAACGTAACCTCTCCCATCAAAAAAACGAACATCCTGTAATGCTGCTTTTATCATGTTAATAATTTGATTTTTTGAGTGAGTATTATGATAGCGCTGATAAAGACTAGAAATGATTTTGTGAGCAAGTTCAACGTTTGCACGTAAATCATTTTTTAAACGTAAACGGGTGCGATTTTTTTTGTATTTAATAAAATCTACCGCTTTACTAATTTCTTTTTGAAGTAATAGCTTCTTTTTTTCTATCGATGTTATACGTAATTGAGCCATGTCATCATTAAACCGGCCATATTTTGATAAAACCAAGTAGAAACTGAATAATATCATTAACAAAGCAATCACTAGCATAACAAAGCCAGTGATTGATAAACGGTGTTTAAATAAATGTGGGAAGTTCATTATTACCTATTTATTAGTAAATAATTAAAATTAAAATCAGAAATAGATGATGTAGGAACATAGTTTTTAATGTCCGGTTACAATAAAAGTATGATGATTTATGGTAACTGAGCTTGTTTAAATTTAACTTGAGAATGTAGTATCAGTCAAGGTTATTGGAGTTGGTTTTAAAAGCATTATCAATGATTTTTTCAATTAAAGCATAAACAGCTATAACAGTCGTTGATACGGTAAAATGATTAATGAGTAAAGGGCTTATTTTGCCTGTTATGTTACGGTTTATCGCAGATACTTGAATGTTATTTAGTGATTAACCATTTATTGTTATTTTTAAGGGCGAAGCATAGCTCCATCAATTCTATGTTTATGGTGTGGTCGTTTTCAGTGAAATATCAATATTTGTCTTGTTCAATTCTGATTGGCAATTTATTATCTTTAGTAAAATACTCAGTGAGTTGTGAATAATTATGATGAGTTATAATGTCTAAGCCTCAAATACTGGTTGTCGATGACAGCCCTGAAATTCGTTTAAGTGCCGCCTTTATTTTAGAAGATCAAGGTTTTGAAGTGCTTGAAGCTGAAAATCACCATTATGCCCAAGAAGTTTTGGCTCAAAATAGTGTCGATTTGATTTTACTGGACATGAACTTCTCCTTAGATACTACCTCGGGAGAAGAGGGGTTGCGCTTCTTAACTTGGCTGGGTAAATCTGATTTTGTTATCCCTGTAATTGCCATGACAGGTTGGTCTAATGTTGATCTCGCAGTTAATGCCATGCGCTTGGGCGCTTGTGATTTTGTTGAAAAACCGTGGAATAACCAAAGGTTGATCCAAATTATTCGCCAACAGCTGAAAATGGCGGGTTTGCAAGTACAAAACCAAAAACTTAAACAGCAGTTGGAGTCGGTCGGTGAAGAAGACTTTACTTGGCGCTCTGAGTCAATGGAAAGATTATTAGGCCAAATCGATTCAGTGGCGGCAACTGATGCCAGTATTTTATTAACAGGCGACAATGGTACGGGGAAAAGTCATTTAGCTCAGCGTATCCATCAACAATCTGATCGTGCTAGTAATGCCTTTATCTCGGTCAATATGGGCGCGATTTCAGAGTCCTTATTTGAAAGCGAAATATTTGGTCATAAAAAAGGCGCATTTACCGACGCAAAAGAAAACCGTATTGGTCGCTTTGAACTAGCTAAACATGGCACTTTGTTTTTAGATGAAATTGCTAATATCCCTATCTCGCAGCAAGCTAAATTGCTTCGAGTACTGGAGTCTGGCGAATATGAAGTATTAGGTTCAAGTCAAACTCTGCATGCTGACAGTAGAATTATTAGTGCAACTAATGGCGATATTGCTCAATTAATAAGTGATGGTGCCTTTCGAGAAGATCTTTACTTTCGTCTTAATACCATAGAGCTTAGAGTGCCATCATTGAAAGAAAGGTTTCAAGATATAGCTCCATTGGCAAAGCATTTTATTGCCCTACATGGCAAGAAATATAAACGCGAGGAGTTAAGCCTTACCCCAAGTGCAATACAAGCCCTTGAAGCCTATCATTGGCCAGGCAATGTTCGTGAAATGAGCCATTTAATGGAACGTGCGGTGTTATTGGCCCAAGGTAGTAGTCTAGGGCAAGAAGATTTGCATCTGTCTAACCTTAAACAAAACAATAGTTTGCCTATGATGACGCTTGACGAGGCCGAGCAAATATTGATCGAGCAAGCATTAGAACTAAATCATAACAATGTGCCAAAAGCGGGAGTTATGTTAGGGCTAACTAAGTCAACTATGTATCGCCGGCTAGAGAAATATGGCATCAAAGCGCACTATTGATATTAATGTTGCTGGGTATAGCAATAAATCAACGATGTAACTTCACTGATTAGAACAATATGGTAGTAAAGCGCACTATTAATGTTTGCACCAAATAACAATTAGAACCGAGAATTATGAGCCCATTTACTTTTAAATCATTAGAGCAGCTGTTAAAAGTGTGTTTTATTGTCACCAGTTCTTTAGTGATCTGTTTGTGGCTTGTTATCGGGCTAATGCAGCAATGGACAGTGGTGAACATAGCCTTAACAAGCTCTAGCGTGGCAGCATTCTTATGGTTATGTTTTTCTTATATTTATAAAAAGGCGATTATTTCATTTAAACGCGCAAGTATGCATCTTGAAGCCGTAAGTAATAATGATTATTGTCAGTATGCCAAACCTGCTTTTAGTGAAGGCAAAGTTAAGGAGTTTCATCAGGATCTCGAAAACCTAAGCGCCCATTTGCAATTACTCAAGTCGCGCTACGATCAACATGTTTTTTTGGTTTACCGTCTGATAGAACAACTCGACAGCCCCATTCTAGTATTTGACCAACACCCCCAGCTTACTTATGCCAATAGCGCTTTCAATGAACTGTTTCCCCAGCCTTGGCAGATTTTCAGACACTCTTCTCCTGGGCTATTAGGGCTTGAATTTATTGATAACAATTGGCATTTTAAAGATAAGCAACGCGACAGTAAATGGCAAATTAGCCACAGTGAATTTATTGAGCATGGGAAAACTCACCAATTGATCGTTTTTGTTAATATTGAGTCGGCATTGAGACAAAGCCAGCTGAGCGCATGGCAACAACTGATTCGTGTATTAGGCCATGAGATCCGTAATTCATTAACTCCGGTCTCGGCATTAGCCCAAGGACTCAGTTTAAAGGCTGAAGGGGATAGAGAAAAACAGGCGTTAACTGTGATAACTGAGCGATGTAAGCACTTGCAGGACTTTGTCAGTCGATATGCGTCTATAACCAAACCATTTCACTTAAATTGCCAGTTGATGTCAGTCGCCAATATTGCCAAACGCCTTCAAGGTTTGCTCAAAGATATTGCTTTGGAAGTAGAAATCAAGACCGAACGTTTTTGGGCCGACCCCGCTTTTATCGAGCAAGTTTTGTTAAATGTTATTAAAAATGCTGATGAAGCCTCACAGCCCGGAGAAAAAATAACACTAGTCTTTAGTGAAACTGTTAATAGCTCACTGATTGAAGTAATCGACAGCGGTCATGGTTTTGCTAATCTCGATAACCTCTTTGTGCCTTTGTATTCAACCAAACAAAATGGCCAGGGCATAGGGTTGAGTTTTTGCCGAAACATCATTGAACATCACAAAGGCACAATAGACTTGGTTAATAATACCAATGCACCAGGTGTCACTGTATCAATATCCCTGCCTTTAGCTACGACTAATAATCCACCTAAAAATTCTTAATATTCACTAGATCTTTGATAAAACGTATTCGCAGCAATAACTCATTTATTGAGTAAATTATTAATAGCTAGTTGACCCACTTCCCAATAGTTCTAGTTCCATCTTGAATCTCATTAGTTCACCAGCGGACTGATATGACATAAATACCCACTTACTAAACGTTAACGCATTGAATTTTAACGGTAATTAATTTTGGCATGAAATTAGCTACAAGCACTAATAATATCAATGTAAGTAAAGTATTTATTCAAGGTGTCTGCTAAATGGATGTAAAAAAAAGTAAAGTTAAGCAAAGTAAACTTAAATCAATGCCAGTTATTGGTGGCTTAGCCTTTTGTTTGCTCGCTGCCCTAACTTGGTATGTAAGTATTCATGCAGGCGCTACCACCGTTAAGCGTACCGACATGCTTTTTGGTACGGTCAAAAAAGGTGACTTACAGGTAGAAATAGAAGGTTATGGTGCGCTTCGATCAGATAAACAGTTACTCATCACTACATTAACCAGTGCAACGGTTCAGGAAATTGTCCTTAAACCCGGCGCATTGGTTACCAAAGATAGCATCATTGTTCAACTTGCTAATCCTGAATTACAACAACAGGTTGATAACGCAAATCAGGAGCTTTCACAACGTAAAGCCAATTTACGCCAACTAAAATTAAATCAACAACGTGAAATTCTTAACGAGAGTGGCAGCTTTGCAGAAATGGAAGCGCGCTACGAAACAGCCAAGGTAAAACTGGAGGCACAAAGTGGCTTGGTTAAATCTGGCATTGTCTCTGCACTTGACTATAAGGACAGCCTGGTTCAGGAAGCACAACTTAAAAAGCGTATGAATATTCATAAACAACGCACGGTTGCACTTAAATTAGTTAATCAAGAAGCTATTAATATTCAGCTCGAACAAATCAAGCAGCAACAAGGGCAATTAAATATCGCTCAAAATCGACTTGACCGCCTTACTGTTAAAGCGGGCTTTAGTGGGGTTTTACAACGCTTATCAGTTGAGTTAGGCCAAAGTCTTGCAGCAGGACAGGAAATTGCACTTATCGGTAGTGTTCAAGATCTTATCGCTTTAGTTAGAGTGCCGCAAAGCAAAGCGCAACAAATATTTATTGGTCAAAAAGCTATTATTGATACCCGTCGAGATAAAATTATTGGCACTGTTTCACGTATTGATCCTGTGGTAGTAGAAAATACCGTTGAAGTTGAAATCGCACTGCCGAAGCAACTGCCTAGTAGTGCTCGACCGCAACTCAGTGTTGATGCCGTTATTATTACCGAAACCTTAACAAATATTACCTATATGGAACGGCCTGTTAACGGCAGGGCTAACTCAAGCTCTAGCTTATTTCGACTTGATGATTCACATGACTACGCCATGAGAATACCAGTGAAATTTGGTAAAGAAGCGGGCCGCTACATCGAAATTATTGAAGGTGGCAAGGTCAACGATACTTTCATTGTTTCGGATTTATCACTGTTGAAAAATTCAGAACTGACGATAGAAAACTTTTAAGCGCTAACTGCAAACATTAACTACGAACACTAATAAACAAACATAAGAACAATTATTACTAATTTAAGGAAAACGAAGATGACAGAAATAAAGATCGAAATGAAGAACATTGGTAAAGTTTTTGAGACTGATGATATTGAAACCCATGCATTAAAAGATGTGAATATTGTCATTCGTGCTGGCGAATATGTTTCTATTTCAGGCCCTTCTGGCTGTGGTAAATCGACCTTGTTGTCTTTATTGGGTTTATTAGATGAGTCAACTTCCGGCTCTTATGTCATTGAAGGGAAAGATGTTAGTCACCTTTCTCTTGATGAAGCAGCGGGTATTCGTAATGAAAAAATTGGTTTTGTTTTTCAGTCATTTAACTTAATTGATGAACTCTCAGTATTTGATAACGTTGCGCTACCTTTACAATATAAAAAAGAAATACCCACAGATGAGTTTATCAAAGAAAGAGTTGAAGCTTGTTTAAAAATGGTAGAAATGAGTCATAGAGCCGAACATAAACCTAATCAGTTGTCAGGTGGACAACAGCAGCGTATTGCTATAGCTCGTGCCTTGGTTGCCGACCCGGCAATATTATTAGTGGATGAGCCAACCGGTAACCTAGATTCACAAAGTGGTGATACGGTAATGGCGGTATTAGCCGAACTTAATAAAAAGGGCACCACTATTTGTATGGTAACCCATGACGCTCGTTATGCCGATATGGCGAAGATTCAACTTAAATTACTTGATGGCCAAATCGTTAAAGAAGAAAGATTAAAGGTGGCGGTATGAGTAAGTTCGTCCGTCAACATAAACAGGCATGGGCCAGCCTGAAAAAGAAACCAGGCTTTATCTTAACCGTACTAATGACTATGGGCATTACTTTAGGCGCGTTATTATGCGCAGTAACACTTAACTATTTGTTACTTGTTGAGCCGTTGCCTTACCCAGAGCAGGACCGTCTTTTTGTTGCTGAACATAAACTTATCGGCCCAGAAAAGGAAACGAAAGCGGTTGCTTATACTTATCCTGGCTTAGTACATTTATATAAGAGTAAACAGGCATTTGAGCAAGCAGCGATGATGATTTATGGTCAGGATGTGATCATTTCTCACAGCAATCAACCGCTTGTAAATACCACTTATGTAACACCTGAATTTCATCAGATTATAGCTTCTCCTATGGCTGTCGGCCGTATGTTTGAAGCCAGCGAAGCAATAGATACCAACAATCCTGTGACTATGCTTAGTTATAATACTTGGCAGCAAGAATATAATGGCAGTGCGGATATTCTTGATGAAAAAATCAACCTAAGTGGTATAAGTTATCGCGTTATTGGCGTTTTATCTGAAGATTTTATTGAACCTGAATTGAACGGAATTGGACAGGAAACTCAAGTGTGGCTGCCATGGGATTATAATCAGACTGGCGAAGGTGGTCGTGAAAGTTTTGGCAATATAAGCAATAGTCTTAAATTTGTCGGTCAATTAAATAAAGGGGTTAGCCAAAGTCAGGCACAGCAACTTTTAACTCCTTTAGTAAGTGATCGCTGGCAAGAAGGTGTTGTCGAGATAGACTTCTTCAATGGCTGGTCAGTCTCTATGATTGTGCGTCCGGTTAAGGACGTTATTCTTGGTGATAGTGAATCAATCGCAGTAATGCTATTAGCTGGTGTCGTTGGTTTAGTACTAATCGCTTGCGCAAATATTTCCAACTTGTTTATGTCGCGAACTGCTGAAAAACAACGTCAAATGGCGATTCAAGCCGCACTTGGTGCAACTAAAAAGCATTTATTTAAAACGATGTTTGCTGAAACCACTATATTGATGTTTATGTCGATAATACTCGCCTTGGTGATTTCTAAAGTTGGGTTTTATATTATGCAGCAGTATTTGGGCGCAGTTTTACCTAGAGTTAGTGAGTTATCCCTTAACCCGATAACTTTTGGCTGTGCAGTACTAGTTGCAATTACTTTTGCACTGTTCTTCGCAAAATTAAGTACCCGAATGATTAATTACCGTGCGCTAAATACGACATTGCAAAGTAGTGGCAAGGGCAGTGGTTTACAGGTATCTAAAAAGACTCGTCAGGTATTAATTGCCAGCCAAGTAGCCTTAGCGACAGTATTGGTATTTGCCAATTTTAGCTTGCTTAAAGATGCTGTGAAAACTATCAATGCTCCAATAGGTTTTGAAACTGAAAATATCTCAACCTTAATCTTGAATTTTTCCTCAACCAATTTCCCTACTAGAGAAGAAGGGATACCCATTATGGCTGAGATTATGGAAAAACTAGAAGCATTGCCTCAAGTTGAGTCTATTAGTCAGTCGCGTTCTCCACTTGATGGCTTTGGTGTTAGAGCGTTAACCAGCGTAGCCGACAACAAAAATTATACCCCGTATTTCAATAATGTTTCTCATACCTATTTTGATATGATTGAGCAGCCGTTAGTACAAGGGGATAACTTTACTCTAGTAGATCGCAAAGATGGTACTGATGTCATGATTGTTAACCAAGCATTTGCCAAACAGCTAAAAGCTGATGGTGATGTCATCGGCATGCAAATATCAACTGGTCGTCCTGATCCATTCAAAATAATAGGTATAGTTAGAGATATTGCTATTCCTGGTGATGCTGCAACAGACCATAACAGTGAAGCTTTAGGAAGTGGTGTTCCAAGAGCTTATGTTCCTAATGGACTTAATAATCAATCTTTTATGATTAAAGTTAAACCAGGTCAGTTGGTTAGTCGCGAACAACTAGGCAAGTTATTAGGTGATGTTGATTCAAGATATGCGGTCTTTAGTTTTGATGCTGCGTCTGACATTCTAACTCAAAGGTTATTTGCCGAAATTACCACGGCTGTTACAACTGCGATATTGGCGAGTTTAGTATTTTTACTAGCCGGTATAGGTTTATATGGTATTTTGAGTTACGGTACTCAACTTAGACGCTTTGAATTAGGCGCCCGTATGGCAATAGGTGCAACACGTAAACATTTAGTGTCTTTGATTATCGGTGACAATACTAAAGCGATATTAGTAGGTTTTATCGGTAGTATTGCATTGTTTGCTCTTGCATATATTGGCATGAGTGAATACATTCAACCATTGCTTACTTGGCAAGTAATACCTATGTTATTGGTTACTCTGGTATTGATTGTTTTAGTCACCTTGTTTGCCTGTTACTGGCCGTTAAGACAGTACATTAACAAGCCAGCGATATTTACTTTACGTGGTAGTGATTAACTCTTCAGATTACTTAAGGAGTTAATTTAAGGAGTTAATTTAAGGAAATAGTATAAGGACATTATTAAAGGTGGGCATGGCCCACCTTTTTTATTGATTAAATACAAATGTACATTATTAGCTTAAACTATGGCTCAGAGTAGCCATAGTTTGGCTTAGTTTTACTTAAAATTAATAGAGCAGTAAGGTATCAATGACAATACCCATCATTAAGGTGCAACAACTAAGTAAGGTGTTCGCTACCAACGACATGCTCACCCATGCACTGCAAGGCATAGATCTTGAAATTCAACAAGGCGAGTATATTTCAATTTCAGGCCCTTCAGGTTGTGGAAAATCAACCTTGTTATCCATTATGGGATTGTTGGATTTTCCAACCAAAGGTAAGCTTTATTTCGAAGGTGTTGATATTAGTCAACTCAGTTTGGATCAGGCTACGGCGATTAGAAACAAAAAAATTGGCTTTATCTTTCAACAGTTTAACCTGATAGATGATTTAAGTGTCTATGAAAATATTGCTTTGCCATTACGCTACGCTACGCATCTAGTAAATGATAAACAAATAAAGGAAAAAGTGGACTATTGTTTGGATGTTGTTGGTATGAGCTCAAAGGCTAAACGCAGGCCAACACAACTTTCTGGTGGTCAGCAACAATGTATTGCCATTGCTCGGGCTTTAGTCGCAGAGCCATCTATTTTGTTAGTGGATGAGCCAACAGGTAATTTGGACTCAAAAAGTAGTGATCAGATAATGAAAACTCTGGAAGCATTAAATAACCAGGGAACCACCCTCTGTGTGGTTACCCACGATATAGATTATGCTGAAATGGCAAAACGTAAGATCTATCTGCTAGATGGTCAAGTATTAGGTCAAACTAGCTTAGATTATTAACCCATGTGAGCTTTTATATTCTTCTTATAAATTTTTGGATAAACTGAATCAAGACGTATAAAGTTCGCTTTATCTGTTCTGAATAGGTTTTATTCTAGCTAAATTCAATTACTTACATTATTGTAAACATTGTAGAGTGAGTTGTTACTTTCCTCGAACAGCTGAAGCTATTTCCTTTTCTTCGTTATAAAACATATCGTTAATAGTTATAGTGAGTTCTTAAACTTAACACTGCTCTATAAATCCCCATAGTTAGATACTTGAAAAGCTTTCAAACTTATGGTCTTCCCAGCTTCCGCTAGACAGTTTATAAATCATTACGATCAAGACATCATGTTTTATTTGCCCTCACTTTGCATAGAAATTAAGTATTTGATGCCACTTAATTGATTCGTTCTGGATAGTTTATTTTTGCTATTGCCTGTTTTTTAATCAATTTATTCTATACTCAATATACTGCTTTAGTTTGAAATTTGCATGAGGAGAATTATCCATGTTCGCCAATAAAGTTTGGTTACCTCACTTCTTTGTTCTAGTTCTATTGTTAGCATGTGGTGGCGGTGGAGATTCTTCACCGACACCTACGCCACCTACGCCACCTCCGCCACCACCTCCTCCTGTAACGTTAACAGTTACTACATCGGTTACAGCGACTGAAGTTATTATTGGTGGGGCTGAAACGGGTAGTGCCACGGCAACACTTATCTTAAATCTTGATGACAACAGCTTAACGGGAATAGTGACTCTTGATGGAATTAGTGCTGATTCAGTGACCTTAAATCAAGGCTATGCGGGTGATGATGGTGACATACTATTGAGCTTTGTTGCAGACACTGCGACATCATGGTCTTTACCTACAGATAGCATGCAACCTAGTGAAATGCAGACCATGCTCAATAAAGGTGAGCTTTATCTTAAGGTTAATAATGCCGTATCTGGTTCACTTCGAGGGCAGATGATCATTGGTAATATTCAACTGATCTTTATGCCATTATCAGGGGATCAAGCGGTGCCAGTAATTACAACTATGGCGAGTGCTAAGGCCGCTATTACTTTAAATCCAGATGATGGCGCTATGGTTGTTCATTTAAATACAGAAGGTATTAGTGACGCAACAGCAAGTCATATTCATCAAGCTTTAGCAGGGTTAACAGGTGGTGTGATTTTTGAATTACAACAAGATGCCAATGATAGTACACATTGGTCAACTAGCGGGGGAGCTTTTGATAATATGCAAATGCAAAGTTTTAACCGCGGTGAATTCTATTTGAATTTACATACTGCCACGGTAGCATCGGGGGAGCTTAGAGGTCAAATAATCCCTACTAGCGTTGATTTATCGTTTACTTTACTTGATGGCAATCAAGTAGTACCTGAGGTTGTTACTGATAATTCGGGTACTTTGGCGATGACTATTCAAATTGCCAGTAAAGTTATCGATATGCATGTCAATCTTGTTGGTTTAACTGATGCCACTGGTATTACTATTAACCAAGCACCAATGGGGCAAAATGGTCCTATAGCTTTAACCTTAATGCAAGACAGCAGCAACGAGATGCATTGGTTATTGGAAAATATCACTTTAACAGACAGTCAATATGCCGCTTTATTTAATCAAGGACTTTATTTAAACGTTGCGAGTGCAATGGCGATGAGTGGCGAGCTTAGAGGTCAGCTGAAACCAGAGATGTCTTCAGCTGTTGGTGATGGCACTTTTGTTATGACCATGATTACACCTGAAAATGGTGCGATGTTAACCACGTTCCCTGCCAGTATTGAGATAATATTTAACCAGTCGTTATTATCAGCTTCAGTGTCACTAGAACGAGTGAGTTTACTGGCTGCCGGTGGTGATAATAGTTTTAATGATGGTAATGAAGTTGTTTTATCGCCAGTCAATATCATGGTAAGTACTGATACCATGACCATTGATTTAAGTGGCGCTAGTAATGGTGATGATGAATACCAATTGACCCTCGATGGCAGCAGCACCATGCCGATTACCGACAGTAATGGTGTAGTACTTGATGGTGATAATGACGACAACGCTGGCGGAGATTTAGTTAGTACTTTTACCGTTACTACACCAATGCAAGTGACCACCTTAACTCAGTTGAAAACTCAAATTTTCAGCCCTAATTGTGCGGTTTCTGGCTGCCATGCCGGAGCGAGCCCGCAACAAGGTATGAATTTATCAGCGTCACAAATTTTCAGTAATATAGTCAATGTCACTAGCTCTGAAGCGCCCAATTTAATGAGAGTAACACCTGGAGACCCAGACAATAGTTATTTAATACAAAAAGTTGAAGGTACAGCTAGTGTCGGTGCACGTATGCCGTTAGGGCAGGCAGCTTTGACTAATGCTGAAATTGACATGATTCGCCAATGGATTCTCGATGGAGCACAAGATAATTAATGATTAAACTGACGTTATTATTGGCACTGATTTTTACTGCAGCGGCATTTTCTGAGCCTTATATTGCTATTCAAACAGGCTATCAATGTGGCATGTGCCATACCAACCCGACGGGAGGAGGGCAGCGTACCCCTTTTGGTAATCAGTTCGCAATACAGCAACTAACGTCTGGGTCTATCTCAGCGACTAATGCAGCATGGACAGGAATGCTCAATGACGTCATAAGTATTGGTGGCAATGCTAGGATGTCTGCCAGTCAACTAACGGTTGATGATAAAGATGATAATGTTGATTTTGGTGTCGAGCGAGCATCATTGTATTTAAATTTTAATCTATCCGAACAAGTGTCATTTTATCTTGATCAACAAGTTGCACCGTCAACGTCTATAAATAGAGAGTTATGGGCACGTATTAATCATGATAACTGGTATCTTAAAGCGGGAAAAATATTCACCCCCTTCGGCTGGCGTATTGAAGATGATAGTGCTTTTATCCGGCAAGTCACTGGGATAAATTTTAATTCTGGTGATATGGGCATTGAAGTAGGTTTTACTGGTGAGCATATAAATTTTCAATTGGCAGCAACTAATGGCAATGGTGGGGCTAGCGATATAGATGATAATAAGCAGTTAACTTCTCGTTTAGTATGGATTGAAACCGACTGGCGTGTTGGTTTTAGTCTTTATAATAACAATACAAAGTTTGGTGAACGTAATATGTATGGCATTTTTGCCGGTGCAAAACTATGGATAATCAGTTGGCTATTTGAATATGATGTTATTAAAGACACAGGTTTTGATAACCTTGATATAACACAAGACCTTGCTCTAATTGAGGCGAATGTTTTATTACTTCAAGGTCATAATCTAAAGTTGACTTTCGAGACCTTAATTTTGGCACAAGAAAATCGAGATCGTTTGAGTATTGTGTATGAATACTTTCCTATAGCATTTACTCAAATTAGAGCGGGCTTTAGGTACCAAGAGAGTGATAATGACCTTGCTATTGCCGACAGTGAGGAGTCTTTTGTAGAGCTACATATTTTTTTCTAATGTTTATTTTAAAGGCCTCGTTGCCATTCCTGCCTTAAATTAACATCACTCGGCTGTTTTAATGCGAGTCTGACTTGGCTTAGAAGTGCGACTTTATCTCGTCCTAAGATTCCCTTGAGCACCAAGTAGTTTGACGCATGATCAGAGCGGAAAATCGTTTTCTCTAACGTTAATTCTGATAACAGGATTTCCATTTCACTAAATAACTCTTGTTGGCTTAATTGCCGAAAAGGCTGCAATGATGCTTGAGTAAACTTTTCTGCAAAGCGTTGCTCACCAAGAGGAAAACTAACCACAAGGGTAGATAAATAGTTAGGTTGGGCCTCATTCATCAATTTTGCTGAATTGATAGCATGTTGACGAGATAACTCAGGACCACCAAGGCCGTTTAGAATCATCACTGAGCTTTTCATGCCCGCTTGTTTTATTTTATTTAAAGCAATGAGCGAGCTTTGATAGGTCTCGCCTTTTTCAACGAGAGCGAGCACCTCATCGTCACCACTTTCACAGCCAACATACATCAACTTAAGGCCTAAATCGCTTAATATTGTTAACTGATCTACCGTTTTATTGCTAAGGTTTCGTGGTAGGCAATAACTAGATACCCTGCTAACTTGTGGTAAATGCAGTTTTATTAGCTCTAGGATTTCCTTTAAGCGTTTAAATGGCAACATCATTGCATCGCCATCAGCAAGGAACACTCTTCTGGTCGTTATACCTGACTTGGCAACGTCGATAATTTCTTGTTCAATGTTATCAATTTTTTTTGGTTTGAATTTTTTATTGTCCTGGGTATACATGTCGCAAAATATATATTTATTCCATGAGCAGCCATTAGTCACTTGTAATATTAAGCTCTTCCACTCGCTCGGTGGACGAAACACAGGTTCAATATAGCTTATTGGATTCATTACTTTTCTTCTTTATAAGGATGAAACTAAATTACGCCATTACGGCATCTTTAAATAGTGAGTTTATGAGTTTTAATAGCTAATAAAAAATAGCGAGTTACTTTGTTGTTAACAGCCATTTTACCACTGATAATACTCGTTTCAAGCGTCGATAAATTGAAGTTATGCTATATTTAATTTTAGATGAATAGACTTCTATCATTATTTCTCTGGGGAGAAACTCTTTATGGCAGATTCGGTAGATGTTGACGAATATTGCCAAATGAAAATGGCTATTTTTTCTGATGATAGCAATAAAAGTAATAAACTCAAACAGCAGTTAATGACAAAGGGTATTAAAGAGATATGGAGCCTTGCCCATGAGTCAGTGTTATTCAATAACGAAACTCCTCTTGATTACGATATCATCTTTCTTTTTAGCAGTAATCAATACAATGTAGAGGAGATTGTTGAAGAGCTGAAATTTAGAGAGCGATTAAGTATTTCTACTCGTATAGTTTTTCTTACGGGTGAGCAAAAGGTGAAAGACTCAGTTTCTGAGCAAGTTTTTCTCACTCATAAAGTTATCGATGACTCTGCTCAACTATCGGATATTGAGCAGCAATTATCAGAACACCTATTAATAAAAAATAAATTTAAGGCATCTTTTGACTTGATTGATCAATGTCTTTTAAAAAAAGCATTTTTAACAATAAAAGACATAAATGTTAAAGAACAACCACGGTTGATCAAAAATTTAATAAATAAAACATTAATATATATATTATTAGAGTTAGGACAATATCAAACCGCTAGCAAAATGTTAAAGCCGTTATGCGACAATGGGGTTTTATGGGCTCAGTGGGCAATGTTTACCGTGCATTATGAACGAGCAAATATTAGTGAATGTGAGCTATTTCTACACGATAAAAACATTAAAAAACTTACGCCAAGAAAAGTTTTTCATTGGAATATTTATTTGGCAATGAAGAAAAAAAAATACAGTCTAGCAAAAAAAATGATTGTCGGAATACCGTCACAAAATATGTCGATAGCAATGTTTAGGCTCAGCGTTACTGTGCTTACCTTGGCTGGGGATTTTGATTTAGCTTATCACTTTATTAGTCGCAAATTAAGCACAGTGTTCAGCTCAGACCCTACCTACCAGATATTATCTCTTGCCATTTCCCGCGCTGCTTTATTAGAAATAATTCAGAACAAACAACCCAAAACTCAATTGTTATTGAAACGTAGTACCAAGTCATTGGAAAAATTAAAGAGTAATTCTCAAAATATCTTGTCATCTTTTGATTATATCTATTTAAAATATGCCACCGATTTGTTGCTTAATGAGGGGGATTCAAACTCAGAGCAGTTACAAAAAATCAATCATGACTTACTTGAACATTTGCATGATCCGGTTGAGATGATTTGTGCTTGTTATGTTAATCATATAGCCAAAAATGAAGACATAGTTTTTGAGCTTATATATCAAGTTAATTGTTCGATAGTACACTTAAATCATAGCTGTAGAGGTATCGTTATTAGTTTGATGTTTCAAACGGCATTTGATCTTATTTATCAAAAATCTGCTCAACCAATAATTTATAAAAAGCTAGCCGAGCGACATTTGCTGGATAAGAACTACAAGTTGGCTGCTAAAATGTTTTTAGCAGCGTTTAATGGTAATTCTAAAGAGCAACAATACCTAATCAGTATGAAAGAGTGTCTGGGTAAAGCTGGAATAAAAGAATATCGGGGTATTTCATTAAAATAGTTATTAACTCGAGCTTTTTAATTTTACATAGCATCGAATTTATTCATCTAATAACTCAAGGTAGCTTGAAAGAATTTATTAAAAGCATTATTCCAAATAATATAAATGTTCCACCGATAACTCGATTGAACCAGTAATGAATCTTACTGTTTTGTATATGGCTTGATAACCTTGAAGAGATAGAAGCATAGAAGATTAAACAAATACATGAACAAAGGCTGCAGCCTAGTGCCAGTGGGAGTAACGAGCTAATAGTGCTTTTTGCTGGATCAACAAATTGGGGGAATAATGCGGTAAAAAACAAAAGAGCTTTTGGGTTACTAATGCCGACCATAAATGCTTCACCAAATAATTTGTAGCCATTTATATCCGGTGTTATTTTAGTAGCTGCAACTACTGCCGTTGTATTTGATCGAGAATTACAAGACCGTACCCCTAGGTAGATTAAATACCCACCACCTACTATTTTGAGCCAAAATAAAATGCTATTTGAAGACGCTAGTAATAATCCTACTCCGATAATTGATAACATTGCTAAAACGAATACTGCAGATATATTTCCTAGAATTCCTGCAAGGGCGACTTTTAAACCATACATGGCACCGTTTCGAATAGCCAATAATACCGCTGGCCCAGGTGTTAGGGCGGCCATAAAGGTGATTGTTAGAAAGAGGTAGTAGTTATTCATTATTCTTGGTGTCTTTTTTGTTAACCAGAGCTAAATTATCTAATACTCTATAGATATCGTCTAATTGATTTATTGAAGTGGATGTATTGATAATTATGATGTATTGTTTTTTGTTAGTTCAATTAAATCTTCTTAAGTTAAACTCAGTTTAGTTAAAGTTAATGCACAGGGATTTTTGGTGAAAAGATTAGATCTCAATTTACTGGTGATTTTTGACGCTATTATTGTTGAAAATTCAATTGTAGGAGCCGCTAAACGATTAAACATGACACAACCTGCGGTATCTAATGCGGTAACGCGAATGCGTCATTTATTTAATAATCCATTATTTATAAAACATGGCAGGGGAATTGTGCCTAATGCTTACGCATTAAGTTTGTGGAATCAAATCCATCAGCCTATGAATGACATACAAGAGGCTGTAAACCCCGAAATATTTACTCCAGCAAGCATTAAAAGGCGATTTAGAGTCGCTTTGCCTGACCTTATTGTTGATTTAGTGTGGTTACCTCTACGTAAAATAATAGAAAAAGAAGCTCCGTATATAGACATCCTTGCTATTCCTTTACCGCTTAAAGATCGAATGACTATTCTCAAAGATGGTAAAGCCGATCTTGTTATTTGTCTAAGTAAGTATTTAGCAACGTCAGATAGAAAAAACGATATCATTAAACCGCGGTTTGTTTGTGCAATGAGAAAAGATCATCAGCTTTCGAAAGGTATATTAACGATTGAGAATTTTTTATCAGCAGAACATTTGTTAGTTACCTCAGCGGGTGACGATCGAAGTTACGTTGATGAACTACTGAGCAACAAAGGGCTTACTCGGCGAGTAGCTATGACCGTTAATCATTACGCTGTTATAGCCAAACTGTTAGCGAGTACTAACTTGATCACAGTGGTTGATGCCCTGGCTGTTGCACATCAGGTTAACGAAGGCAGTCTTATCTCGATTGAGCCGCCGCTAGATATTGAAGACTTATCACTTTGCATTGCTTGGCACGCCCGACATGATAGGGATAAAATGATTCATTGGTTAAAAGATAAATTGATTGATTTGGTCAAACAAGAGTATAACGCTTGTTAAATATTTGCTGTAATCTACTCTGTTTCATAAAATTAGACGGACTTAGTTGGATAAAATCGCTTTGCTATTATTTTGAAGTTATTTGAAGTTATTTGAATTTGTAGGAACTTATAGGAATAAATGAATCAAGCAATTACCGGTTATCACAAAGATGAAGATAATGATTGGGTCGCAGAATTACGCTGCGGTCATTTTCAACATGTCAGGCATAACCCTCCATTTATAAATAGGCCTTGGGTAACAACACAAGAAGGTCGTTATGCAATGTTAGGACACCAACTAGCTTGTAAAAAATGTGATAATGGGGCACCAAAAGATTTGTTGTAAATTTTCTGGTCTCATATTTCATATTTAATCAATTAACTAACTAACTAACTAACTAACTAACTAACGAAGAGAAGAAAATGAAGTCACACCTTTTACTTTGCCTAGCTCTTACTTTTTCGACACTTAGCTTTGCTAATGAAAAACTCGGTAAAAAAGAAGTTCTGTTAGAAAACTCAACGGTTGAAGTTGTTCGTTTAACTTATCCTGTTGGTACTGAGTCAGGCATGCATACCCATAGCCAGCCACATAGAGTGGTATATTTTGTTAAAGGAGGAAAATTAGAGTTGATTCCTGAAGATAAACTTCAATCGTCTAAGATCATTAATGTTGTTGATGGTGAAACACTATTTCTGCCTTCAACAACGCATAATGTTAAGAATGTAGGTAGAACTGAAATAGTGATTATTGAAACAGAAATAAAAAGTCATTAATGACTTTTTATTTTTAGTATTAACCGTTTAAGAGCGTTGATAACTTCGCAGATTATAAAAAATAACTACATCAATACTTGATATTTACCCTTATCGTACCTACTTCATAATAACGTTTCCCAAATAAAGTTAATTATGCTGTCTTATCTGTTACCCATTCTTGTTGCCGTTATACTTATTGGTTATTCCGCAGGTAAACCTTATTGGCGTGAATACCAAAGAAATAAAATTAGAAAACAGCCATTTAAAAAGCAATGGCGAAAAATAATTCAACAAAGAATGCCATATTTTAAACAAATGCCGACAGATCTACAGTTGCAACTTAAACAACATATTCAAGTGTTTCTAGCGGAAAAAACATTCGTTGGCTGCAATGGCGTTAAAATAACCGATGAAATACGAATAACTGTTGCGGCACAAGCCTGTTTATTATTGTTGAACCGAAAAACAAATTATTATCCTAAATTACAAACCATACTTGTCTATCCCCGTGCCTTTGTTAAAGAGCAGCAAGTGACAAATAAAGATGGTGTTCAGCATATGCAAAAAATGGCATTGGCGGGCGAGTCATGGGATTTTGGCAAAGTTGTTTTATCTTGGCAAGACACCTTAGACGGTGCGCAAATTCCAGATGATGGTCGCAATGTGGTCATTCATGAATTTGCCCATCAATTAGATCAAGAAAATGGTAAAGCTAATGGCGCACCTATTTTGGATAAAGGGCAGAACTATAAATGTTGGTCAGAAGTTTTTTCTGCGCAATTTAAGCTACTGCAGAGGCAAGCACAAACAGGAGCTCCTTCATTATTTGATTATTATGGGGCAACTGAGCCAGCTGAGTTTTTTGCTGTTGTCAGTGAAGTGTTTTTTGAGCAGGCCAAGCAGTTTCATTATGAACACCCTAAGCTATATCAACAATTAACGCAGTATTACCAAGTCGACCCAAATCATTGGCACTAAAGTGGAGAACAACATTGGTTAAAAAGTATCAAGCTCGCTATAAGTTAGCGTTACTAATTTTATTAGCTAACACCTTTTTTGTTTCAAATGTTAGTGCCAATAATATCGTTAACAAAATTAAAGAAGTAGAAAGCCAGCTCGGTGCTCGAGTGGGAGTCTCGGTATATGATACCGCTAGCAAAGAATTATGGAATTATAAAGGAGATGCCCGCTTTGCGTTAATGAGCACCTTTAAAACATTAGCCTGTGCTAAATTACTTTTTGATGTTGATAAAGGCACTCAGTCATTGGATGCTTCGGTTGTTATTAGCTCAAATTCGTTGATTAGTTGGTCGCCAGTAACTAAAAAACTTGTTGGCCAGAGCTATTCCCTTAAGCAAGCCTGTTCAGCAGCTATAATCATGAGTGATAATACCGCTGCCAATATTGTACTTGCGGGAATTAAAGGTCCCGAAGGTTTAACCCAGTTTATGCAATCTATTGGCGATAATGTTACCCGCTTAGATAGAATAGAACCTGAGTTAAATGAAGCGCTAGAAGGTGATAAAAGGGATACCACAACACCTAATGCCATGGTTAAAAATTTAAATAAGCTACTGTTCGGTGATGTATTGTCTCCAACGTCAAAAACTCAATTAACACAGTGGATGATTGATAGTAAAGTTACTGGCAGCTTATTACGCTCTGTACTACCTTATGGCTGGCTAATTGCTGACAAGTCCGGCTCAGGCGGTTTTGGCTCAAGAGGTATTGTTGCCGTAGTTTGGCCCCAGAGCCATGCACCTATTATTATTAGTATTTATTTAACTCAAACAGAGACTACTTTTAGTCAGCGAAATAAAGCAATTGCGGATATAGGTAAAGAAATTTTTGCTCAGTACATAGATAAAACCTAACCAATAAGTCGCTTTCTTACAGTTGAATATCTGCTAGCTCATTATTACCACTTAATGCTAAATTATCTTGAAAAGCTTTTCTACAAGCCAAAGATCGATTTTGGGAGAGCTTAAACTTACTGCTAACCTCGATGATTTCTAAAGTGAAAACCGTAATTGCTGATAGCATTTGCGTTACCATTCTTTTATTTTTGTCTTGATTAAACTCATTAAAATTCCATTGAGCATCAAAATAGTGACTGATGTCTTCCATGAATTTAAGTTTTTCATCCTGATTTTTAATCAACTTTATCTTGCAACTCAAAGAAACCGTTACGTAATTCCAAGTCGGCACTGCTTGTTCGTTATGCCAGCGCGGTGATATGTAACCATGAGGACCGGTAAAAATCACCTTAACAGGTGATTGATCCTCTACAACCTTTAATATTTGGTTGTTATTCGCTAAATGCCCTAAAAGTTGATGGTCTGCAATTAACTGTAATGGGCAATAACTCAGCTCAGCAAAGCCAGAACTATTTAACGTTGACGACAGTATTTGAGCGAAACTGTGTGATGTAATTATCTGTTTTTCTTCAGGGGTTAATTTATTCATGATGATATCTACTTTCAGCTGATCTATATGGTCTTTGTTGTTTATTTTCCTTTTAATCTGGTATAAATAAAACAACCAGTTTATAAGTTTTCACTATACCAGTGAGTAAATCCTGTTGAAGGGTAGAAGAAATAGTAATACCAAATGTAATAAATTAGTGTGCAACTTTAAGCGTGGGTAAATATTCAAGAACACAGGATTATTGTTCCAGACTAAACCTAAGCGACTACATCCATGTAGCCGAGGCGCTTGATTGATTAGGGCAGGAAGCCCGTAAGTAGGATAATGCAGGAGCAATTATCGAGTAATAGCTGGCTATTGGGATTGAAAGTACAGGTTTTTAGCTCCTGAAAAAACCTAAGTACTCACATCCATGTGAGTAACGCAATTATTGACTATTTAAACCGCCTTAAAATGATCGGTTCTTTATTTCAATTGGTATGAGTATAATGCGCGGCATAGTTTTACTGTTGTAGTTGCTAGTTACTTTCTTCCAAGTTTAAAAAAGATTCTTTATGCGTTTACTAAAATCCACTATTCATACTGACATAACAGATATGTCGGCAAAAACATTCCTTCGAAAAGCAACCCGAGCCATTGTCATAAATGGCGATGACATTCTCTTACTATATACCAAGCGCTATCACGACTATAGCTTGCCGGGGGGCGGAATTGATGACGGCGAAAGCAATGTAAATGGTCTTGTTCGTGAATTAAAAGAGGAAACAGGCGCAAAAAACGTCCAAAACATTCAAGAGTTTGGCCTATATGAGGAGTTCAGACCTTGGTATAAAGAAGGTTTTGATATCGTTCATATGCAATCCTTTTGTTATGTTTGTACTATTGATGATGAACTACTTGAGCCTGAACTTGAATCCCACGAAATAGACAATGGCATGCACCCCATATGGATGAATATTCACCAAGCCATAACTCATAACGAGCACACTATCGCCAACAGTGAAAAGAAGGGGCTTTCAATTGAAAGAGAAACTTATTTATTGAAGTTGATTGTTAGAGAGTTGTTTCTTTAATTACTCTTTTATCTCGTGCTAAGCTTGAAGTAGACTTTTATAAAAGTGGAGCTCAGGATTCTATTAAAGTTGCTACATACACTACACTAGCAGAAGGTTTAGTCTCTTTGCCAGTATTACCTCGACACCAAGTATTTTAAAATGGAGCATGGAATGCAAAAAAAACAAATTATTATTCTTATTTTATCCGCCTCGATATTAAATGGTTGTGCATCAAGTTCAGAGTTAAGTAAAAGAGCTGAAAACAATGCAAAGGCTGGAGAATATTATGAATCTATCGGGCAACCTGAAGCAGCTAAAAGATCACGTAAAATGGCTCAAGAAAACAATGACGATTCAATGACAATAGAAGCAATATTATTTGATCTTTTTTTTGGCTCAGATGATAAATAGAGTGACATAATTGACACCGGACAAACTATTAAATCAGGATGGAAATCAGTTGGCTGTTTTCGATCCTCAAAATTTTAGTCAACAATATTTTGCCAATATTAGGGCGTTACTAAATTAAACATGGATGGGCACTTTGAATAGTAGATATTTACTTCTAGCTTTACCTATATTTAGTTTCCTTTGGTTTACGAGCACTATCTTAATAGCTGGTCATTTGTACCCAGACTATAGACCATATTAGTCAATTTATAAGTGAGTTGGGTGCAACAGGCTCGCCTTATGGGGCTTATGTAAATTATTTAGGCTTTATCCCAACAGAATTATTCATACTTGGTTTTGTTTTTATTAGTTATTCTGTATTACCCCGCACAAAACCAAATACCATGGGGCTTATATTTATTGCAATTTATGGTATTACCCTTGGTATAGCTGCTTTTTTTCCATGTGACTTTGAGTGCAAGCCCGAGATACCAACAATAGCTCACAATATTCACATGGCTTCGGCTTTTCCCGGTTACTTATGCGGAATTATCGCAATGTTCTGTATCTCCACTGGATCTATGTCATGGTCAAAATCAAAGGCATTTAAATTTTCTGGTTATGTCGCGGGTACATTAGCTCTGCTAGCATTTTTAAATTTAGATCCTAGTTCAAAATCTGTAGGGTTAAATCAGCGGATTTTAGAGCTTTCAATGTATTCATGGCTTATTTTCTTTGGATACAATTTGAGTAAATATTTGCCTAATAAGCAAATCAACAAGGACTAAAAAAAACGGGCTGTTCGCTTCGAACCACATTTTAGCCCACTATTTTTAACCCCTTATATTGTCTATATATCAGTTTTACCCACAATTAGTTTGATTTATTAAAACTAAAGTTTGATTTATTGACTTGATTTATGTAAGTTTTATTAACTTCAAAGCGCTAAATTAAAAGGAATTTAAATGAAGTGTCCAAATATAAACAAAATAACTTTCAGCCACCCAAGTAAAGTAGCAATAAAAGAAATCAGGAGGATTGACGGTCTATCAAGTGTGTTAATGACATTTATTGGAGCAAGTACATTTTCGACAATTTTCTTGGGTAATAATGCTATAGAATCGACATATTCATTAAATTCAACTGATTTTAAAAAAATGTCGCAAGCCATGTTAGCAATCTCTAGTATAAAAAGAGAGTTGATTGAGAAAAAAGCGGGAATGATGCTTTTAAAAACAAGGAGTAGAGAGGAGAAACTTTTCTGGAATGCTATATTTTTAGGGTGTAAAGGCTGATGAACATGCTTAAGACGAATATGCTCTTAATATGTATGTATTTCTTTTGTAATACAGCTTATTCAGAATCATCAAACGAATACAAAAAGTTATTATTAGAGAGATATCACAACAGTATTAGTAAATATGAAAAACAAGAACAAGATTGTAAAGTCCTATCTAAAGTTTTACCTCAAGAAACGTTTTCCAATATATCATTAACTGAAACTGAATTAATATCAGCACTTAGTTTTTATTATTATAAAGCTCACCTGGTGTGCACAACAAAGGCTAGAGTTGAATATTTAGCATATGCGACACTACTTTCATTAAATAGCGAAAGTGCAAAAGGGATGGTTGATGCGAGTAATGAAATGCTTACGTATGATTATAAAACTTACGTAGAACAAGAGATTGAATATATGAAATTAGATGCTGATTTACGAACCAAATTAGATGAAATTTCTCATCTTAAGTTCCCATTTCTGTTGGTCGAGTCTTTTCAAAATTTAGGTAAAAGTTATTAATAGGAATATGATTTTAAAAGGTATATAAACAGTAATTAATAGGATATGGATGAATGCAACTAGTAGAAGATAAGAACGAAAAAATACAGTTGGCTTTTTTCATTCTGATCAGGCAATATTTTGGCCAACTATATATTTATTTTTGTTGAGGCGTTAAATGGAATTCAGGGCTTATATTAAAACATCACATCTTAAGATGCTCATACTCACTGTAAGTGTATTATTTATAACGATTAGTAAGGCGGATGCTCTGTCTGATCAGGCCATTACATCAGCAGTTTTTAATCTTAAAAGGCCGACACTTGATCTTATTAAAGATAAAAATAGGCAACCTAAAGAAATATTAACTTTTTTCAATGTTGCCCCAGGAACTGTCGTTCTTGATGTCTTGGCTGGTAGTGGCTATTACTCAGAATTATTATCTGCAGTTGTTGGACCTGAAGGTAAGGTTATCATTCATAATGATAAACACTTTTTAAAATATTATGGTGCAAACCTATCCGAACGTTTAGGGACAGGGGAGCGTTTAGCTAACGCTAAACGCCTAGACATTTCTCTGAATAACTTAGAGTTAAAAGAGAATAGCATTGATACCATATTTCTAGTGTTGGGATACCATGACTTTTATTATGTAATGAATGAGTCTGAAAAAATAGATGTTGAAAAAGTACTCGCTAAATTTAGAAAGTTTTTAAAGCCAAACGGTGTAATTGGCATAATTGACCACGAAGCAGTGAAAGGTGCACCCAATAACGTCGGCAATACTTTGCATCGAATTGATCCTCAATTAGTAAAAAGAGAAATGGCCGATGCCGGATTTGTTCTCGATGGTGAACTAGATATTTTAAAAAATACTACAGATGATAAATCTAAGAAAATTTGGGATATCCCTAATAGTAAAACGAGTCGGTTTGTTTTACGTTTCAAAAATATAAAATAGGCTAAGGTGAGAACTCCATACAAGAGCGCCATACAATAGTTGTCAAGTCGGATCAATTCCAGTTGTCTGTTTTCACTGTAATAGAGCATTAATTTACATCAATGCTGCTAGCTATAATTGCTTTATTTTATAATGTTTTGATCATGTGCAGAGTCTCAGGTTTGAAACCGAGGTTTTGGTAAAAGCCTTGTGCTTTGTCATTATTGGCGAAAACTTCAAGGTGCAATAACCGATAACCTTGTCGTTTTGCCCACTCTTGCGCAGCCGCCACCAATAATTGTCCAACACCACATCCTTGTGCTTTTGGTGAAACCGCTAATAAAGGTACTGTCCCGCAGGCTTCACCTGAAATTTCATCTTGATGTGCACAGACATGGATAAAGCCTAATGCTTGCCCTGATTTTTGAGCAATTAAGGTTAATCTTGGCTCGGTTTTTTGATCGAGTATCTGAATAATATAATCATCTTGCATTTTTTGAACAACACTGTCGGTATGCCATGTTAACTTTGCTACCTTAGCTAAAGTGGGTGAAAGCGCTAAAATAAAACTTCGGTCTGCTGCTTCAGCGTTACGTAAAATAATGTCGTTTGTCATGTTTGTCTCGTGCGATTATTGATGGTGAATTTAATTCTGCCAATAATGTGTCTATTGCTTTTGTATTGCAACCGTTAACTAATTTACAATGGTAGGCTAAACGTTAATTACTGAGGATTAATAAATGCCACATTGTTTGATTGAATATGCAAAGACATTAACAACAGAGGTTTCACCTGAGCAGCTAATCGAGTCTGTTTATCTCGGTACACTTAATAGTGGGCTGTTTAGTGGCGATGATATTAAAACGAGAATAATACCTTTTGACCACTTTACTTCGGGAACAATCAAACAAAACTTTATACACGTTACTTTAAAGATATTAAATGGCCGTTCAATTGAGCAGCAAAAAGGGTTATCACAAGCGGTATTAGATGAGTTGAATCGACTGCCTCTCACCGACATATCATTAACCGTTGAAGTGGTTGAAATTCAAAAGGCCTGTTATAGCAAAACCGTTAAGTGAAAGCCTCTTTTTATAAGTAAAGTGCTTGGCTCAAGTAAACCAAGCCATTAAGCGAATGTTAAACGAAAGCAAGTACCTTGTTCATCAGATGGTTTTATATAATTGAGATCACCACCATGGTTGAGCATTATTTGTTTAGATAAACTTAAACCAATGCCTGAGCCTTGCTGTTTGGTGGTAAAAAAAGGCACAAAAATTTGTTCTATGATGTGGGTGGCAATACCGCTACCGTTGTCTGATACATCAAGTGATAACTGCTGGCTGGAAGGTTGCCATAACCTTAAACTTACATTCGGTGTTGAGGTTTCGCTTTTATTGCTATTCACGGCATAAAAAGCATTGTTGATAAGGTTGATCAATACTTGTTCAATTTGCGCAGCATCCGCCATCAACAAGCAACTCGACTGAGTTTCTAAGTTGAAGATAATATTGTCTTTTTTTGCTTGATTTTGAAATAACCTCATCACGTTTTCAATCAGTGAGTTAGGGTTGATTTGCGATAATTGTGGCTGGGGCAGGGCGGTAATTTTATGAAAGCTTTTAATGAACTTGCTTAAGTGCTCTGTTCTACTGGCGATGGTATTTAGCGCTAAAATCAAATCATCTTTATCTTCTTGTTCTTCAAAAACTAACGTGTCAGGCACTAATGTTGTTGCCGTTTCTGCCAGTGATGCTAACGGGGTAATAGAGTTAGCAACTTCGTGGGTTAGTACGCGAGTTAAGCGTTTATAAGCTTGTTGTTCTTTAGTGACTAGCGCTTGATAAATTGATTGTAAACTTACTAACTTAAGAGCTTTACCTTGAATTTTACAGCAACTAATATGTACTGAAAGGGTATCTGGGTGGTCATCAATCTGGAGAGACAGCGTTGCTCTACAGCTTTTATTAGCCGTTTGAATAAATACACCTAATTCTCCTAACTCATTTAAGTTAGGCAAACCGCCATTGATGTTTCCTAATAACTGTTCACTCGCAGGATTATGCTGAACTATCTGATCATCTTCATCAATCACTAAAATAGAGACATCAAGGTGAATCATTAACGTTTCAAGATATTGCGCCTGCATTTGGTTTTCAAGACGATTTTGTTGAATTTTTTCCCGTACTTGATCAAATTGTCGACTCAATTCACTTTGTTGGCTTAAACCCAGTGTAGGATCATTATTCGCTAATGCTTTAAGGACTTGCTCAATTTGTTTTGTAGCCGCATATTGAATATTAGTGAGCTTTATCAAGCTATAAATAAAGACCAATAATGCCAGTATTAATACCGCTGAAATACCTTGTTTTTGATACAAATACCCACAAAGTAATAACATGGTTGAGAACAGCAGTAACCAAGCACCATGAAAACGGCCTTGTACCATACGTTGGTAGAATGATTGCTTATCAAGGTTGATTTTTTTCGGGTTTTTATTAGATTTCATACTTATCTAGCCTGCGGTAAAGTGCACCTCGAGTTAAACCAAGTACTTTCGCTGCTTGGCTGACGTTACCTTTAAAATGTTTCAAGGCTTGAATGATAGTGTTTTTTTCAACACGCTCAAGATTAAAACGTTCAGTTGCAGACAAGCTTTCAGCTGAATCTTCGTCTGAGAGTACTGATGAGCCTTCAGCGGATAAAGCTTGGCTATGGTTAGTCGCAATAATTGACGAAATATCGAGTTTATCCGACTCTGATAAAATTACCGCTCTTTCAATGGCATGAGCAAGCTCTCTTATATTACCTGGCCAAGAGTAACGCGTTAATCTTTGCATATCAGCAGCACTAATACTAATAGGTTGCTGGTACTTGTGGCTAAAGTGCTTTAAATAATAATTAACCAATAAAGGAATGTCTTCTTTACGTTCGCGCAACGGCGGTAAGGTAATTTCAATGGTATTAACGCGGTAGAGTAAATCTTGCCTGAAAGTTTTATCAGCCACACTTTGATGCAAATTATTGTTACTGGCACAAATTAATCGAATATCAATGTTAATGGTTTTTTCTGAGCCAACCGGTGTTATTTGTCTATTTTGTAGCGCGGCTAATAACTTTGCTTGTTGTGGTAGGGGTAAGTTACCCAACTCATCAAGTAATAAACTGCCGCCTTTGGCTAATTCTAACCGGCCAATGCGTTCGGTTTTAGCATCGGTGAAAGCGCCTTTTTTATGGCCAAACAATTCACTTTCAAATAGTTCACTTGCAATAGCGCCCATATCTAAACTAATAAAGGTTTGATTTGCTCTTAAACTACCTTGATGAATTGCTCTTGCTGCCAATTCTTTACCTGTACCACTCTCACCTAAGATTAAAATATTAGCATCGGTCTTTGCCGCTTTTTCTATCACTGAAAAAACTTTTAACATCGCAGGACTTTCACCTAAAAATGGATGTTCAGACCCTTGTAGGACCTGTGATAAACCTTGAGCTTTTTTGGTCAGTTGAATGATATTTTTTTTAGATTTTGAATGGCTAAATGCGGCAGCCATTGTGGCAATGAGTTGATCGTTTTGCCACGGTTTAGCGATAAAGTCAGAAGCTCCGGCTTTAATGGCTTCAACCGCTAATTTTATCTCGGCATAAGCGGTCATCATGATCACTACAATGCTAGCATCAAGTGACAGAATCGTTTTTAACCAGTCAAAGCCCTCTTGACCACTCATGGCATCTTGGGTGAAATTCATATCCAGCATGATCACATCAAAATCATTTTGTGCAATCAATGTCGCCAACTGTTGTGGGTCATGACAAGTTTTTACCGCGTTGTAATGTTTTTTTAGTAACAGCCTTGTGGCGGTTAATATATCGAGATTATCGTCAACAATTAAAATACTGCCTGCTTGTTTCATGAAAGTTCACTTTATTGTATTAGTTTATGCGTCGGTTTAATGTGCTGGTTTAATGAGTCGGTTTAATGCTTTGCTTTTATCTTACTTACCCTACATCAGCTTCAGGCTAATTAAAATATAATAATGTCCATTTATGGACAGTGCAGGTAGATATTTTGATTTTAAGCTCTTTTTTCTCAAATTTAACGCTAATTACTAACGATAAAATGTGATAAACAGCGTTATTGCCATTTAAATTGATTTAAATGGCAATAATCGATAGCACAATTCAGCGATGTGTCCATATATGGACAATTTTAGTGTTCTGTTTATGGACACTTTTACTGTGGGAAAAAGTATTGTTTTTGTAAGTTGTTGATTATTAATGTTTAAAAAGTTGGCATGGCACTTGTAATAGTAACAGCAACAGCAACAATCAAATGCAGTGATTAAGATCAAATAGGATTCTCATTATGGATACAAAAATAACACCACCTAAATACCAGAAAAAGTTCAAGCTAGTGGCTGCTCTTTTGCTTGTTGTAACTGTAAGTGCTTTTTCTTTTATGAAAAATGGTCAAAGCCAAAGCGGTCAAAGTCAAAATGTAGAGTTTGAAAGTATTACCTCATCGATGGTTTTTACCGGAAATTTTGAAGATAGTATTAGTCTTCGTGGCAGCATTAGTCCTCAAACAAGTATTTATCTTGATGCGATGAACGGTGGTCGAGTTGAAGAAAAACTGGTGGAACAGGGTCAGTATGTTGAAAAAGGCCAGCCACTTGTTCGGCTTTCCAATATTAGTTTACAACTTGATGTGATGAGCCGCGAAGCACAAGTCACAGAGCAATTAAACTTTTTACGCAATACGCAAATGACGATGACGACAAATAGATTAAATTTGCGCAGAGACGCATTAGAGATTGACCGTGAAATAGCCCATCTTAATCGAAAAATCACCCAAGCTGCTCCACTAGTTAAAAATGGAGTATTAGCTAAAGAAAAGCTACAAAGTATGACCTTAGATTTATCCTATTATCAAGAGCGAAAAGTACTGACCCAAGAGCGACAAAAACAGGAAGAAAAGATTAGACAAGTACAGGTGAAACAACTTGAAGATAGCGCAACTATGCTTAAAGAAAATTTATTGTTTGCTCGTAGTAATCTCGATAATTTATTAGTAAAAGCGCCGGTAAGTGGTTACTTGAGTGAGCTAAATATTGAACTAGGGGAATCTAAAAGTATAGGCACACGATTAGGGCAAATTGATTTAACTGATGGTTTTAAGTTAGTGGCAAATATCGATGAGTATTACCTGAATATTATTGCCTTAGGTATGAAAGGTGAAATCGAACATAACGGTGAAATAATATCGTTAAGCATAGCTAAAATCGACAGCAGAGTAAGAGATGCTCAATTTCAGATTGAATTAAAACTTCCCTCTCACCTTAACAATATTAAGCGAGGACAAAGTTTTGAGCTGGCATTAACGCTAAACCAAGGCATTAAAAATTCATTATTGCTTAAACGTGGGGCCTTTACCCGAAACTCTGGTGGTAATTGGGCGTTTGTCTTAAACCCTGATGGCAACTCCGCTACACGTCGAGATATTAAGCTCGGCAAAAAAAATCAAGATTATTACCAAGTATTAAGTGGCCTAAACGCTGATGAGCAGGTTGTTACTTCAAATTACAATGCTTTTGATAAAGCACAAACCCTTTATTTTACAGGACAAAACAATGATTAAATTAAACGATGTATCACGAGTATTTCGCACACAAGATATTGAAACTAGAGCGCTTAATAATATTAATATCACCGTTAATGAAGGAGAGTTTGTTGCCATTATGGGGCCATCGGGTTGTGGCAAGTCCACTTTACTGTCATTAATCGGCATGCTTGATTCACCTACTAATGGTGATTATATTTTCAATCAACAGAATATATCCAAGTTTGGCGAGAGAAAATTGGCGAAACTTCGAGGGGAGTCAATTGGTTTTGTTTTTCAAAGTTTTAATTTAATTGATGACTTAACCGTATTTGAAAACGTTGCTTTGCCCTTACAGTATTTAAAGGTCAATAAAAAAGAACGTAATGCCAGGGTTGAAGCTATCTTAAAGCAAGTAGGTATTGATCATCGTAGTGACCATTTACCTCAGCAATTATCAGGTGGTCAACAGCAACGTGTTGCGGTAGCTCGAGCATTGGTGATAAATCCAAAATTAATTTTAGCGGATGAACCAACAGGTAACTTAGACTCTAAAAATGGCGAAGAGGTGATGTCAATGTTACGAGAGTTACATCTTAATGGCACCACCATTATTATGGTCACTCACTCAGACACTGATGCTAAATACGCGAGTCGTACTGTCCAGTTGTTTGATGGCCAAATTATGCTAGATAAAGCCAGCGAAGCAGCCAAAGAGGTGAGTTATGCTTAACAACTCAATCTTTAACGGTCTACTCTTCAATAACTTGATAGCTAATTATTTAGTCAGTGCTTATCGATCGTTGTCGCGTCATAAACTAAATTTAGTACTAACGGTGATTGGTTTATCGATTGGTTTAGCAGCGACATTTTTAGTGGCATTATACGCACTACATGAAAGCAGTTATGATACTTATCAACCCGATGCTGAGCGAACATATCGCCTTGTTATGCATCAAAAGATAACGGGAAGTGAGTTTCCAAGAACAACTCCTCGTGGTGCTAATACGCTAAAAAATGTCGCTGGCGTTGAAGATGTTTTAACACTTATTCACTCTAAATGGTTGCTTCACCGCAAAGTAAAAATAGGTAATGACTACTTTAAATTAAACCAAGTGGTTGCTGGTACCCGTAATTTTACTGATTTTATCGACATTAATGTACTGCATGGCGACTTAACGACCGCATTAGCTGAACCTAATAAGGTTGCTCTGTCACAGTCAGAAGCGATTCGATTGTTTGGTATTGAAAATGCAATAGGGAAAACTATGTTGCAAATACAAGGTAATAATACCTTGACGGTTTCAGCCGTATTTGCCGACTTTTCTGAGAATACCCATTTTGGTATAAAAACAATTTTCTCAGCAACGCCTCATGTCAATGCTATTGGTAAACACGCTATTACTTATGTGAAATTGTTGCCTAATGCCGATATTGAAGCCGTGCAATTACAAGCAACCGAAATATTTAATGGCTTATGGCACGATACCAGCAATGAAATTGAGTTTTATTTACAGCCATTATTAGCTATTCATTTAAGCGAAAATTTTAATGTTGATATGAAAGTTGGAGGCTCAACAAAAACAGTAGTAATAAGTATCGCGTTAAGTGTTTTATTAATGCTTATCTCTGGCTTTAATTATATCAACATGAGCATTGCTCAAGCGGGACAAAGAGCAAAAGAAGTTGGCGTACGTAAAGTTTTAGGCGCTAGTAAGCTACAGTTGGTTTTTCAATTTTTAACAGAATCTGTTGCTATTACTGCTATTGCTGCCGTTATTGCCGCGGCTATGGTTGAATTATTATTACCATCTTTTAATCAGTTGATTGGTCGTGAATTATTGATAGCTAATTGGCCTAATTTACTGCGTGATATTATCATTGCCATTATTGTTATTGGGGTGATTTCAGGTTTATATCCTGCGTTATTTATTTCATCATTTAGTGTACAACGAGTATTAAGTGGCGATTTTGGTCGAGGAAAAACAGCTATAATTATTCGGAAATTATTAATGATATTTCAGTCGGCATTATCTGTTTGCTTAATTATTGCGGCGATGAGCTTGTATCTACAATTAAACTTTTTACAAAACCTTTCGGTAAACTATGCAAAAAGCCAACGCTTAAGTGTAACGGGCTTACCTCAAAGCAAACTGTATTCAAGTGATAGCCAAAGTTTATATCGAGCATTAGCAAAAATAGAAGGTGTTAACTACACAACACCAACCGATTTTGATCTTACCAAAAATATGAATGCTGGCGCTTTTGTTGAGTCTATTGCTGGTATTGAAAGTTTTGATATTGTAATGGGCTATGGTGGTGTCGGTTTTAATGCGGTTAAGTCTTTAGGTTTAGAGCTAGTAGCTGGTCGAGATTTTTCTGAAAAATTTCAATCTGATTGGTTTAATGAAAAACAAGGCACGATAGGTATTTTAATTTCAGAGTCAGTCATAGCTGATGCGGGTTATGAGTCTGCGCAGCAAGCGATTGGAAAAGTTTGGCTGTTTAGTGCGGGTGGGCAACAACATCTTAAAGGGAAAATTATTGGTGTTATTAAAGACGTTAAAATTGGTTCAGCTCGCAATGCCTCAGCCCCGGTGTTATTTGCCTGTGGATTACCTGTTGGCGGGGTTTATTCCATTGTATTTGAAGTCGATGACGAAAACTCTCTAACAACAAAACAAGAAATAATTGACATACTTGAACAGCGCTTACAGTTAAATGCACTAACGATTGACCGAGTAAAAGACAGTTATCAACAGCTTTATCAAGGAGATGAACGGTTAGTGAAAATGGTGGTAGTCTTTTGCTCTTTAGCGGTTTTTCTTACCTGTGTTGGCATGTTTGGTTTAGCAGCGTTTAATGCACAACAGCGCAGTAAAGAGGTAGCTATTCGTAAAGTATTAGGCGCATCACGATTTAGCTTAGTGGCTTTGTTAACGAGTGAGTCGATTGTCTTAGTAATAATGAGCTTATTACTTGCTTTTCCGGCAGCTTATTATTTAATAAATGATTGGTTAAATAACTTTAACGACCGTATCAGCCAGTCAGTTATGATTTATCTGCTCTCGGCATTAATCATTGCAATTGTTTCATGGTTTACTGTAGCAACTATTGCACTGCGTACTGCTAGTATTAGCCCTTCTTTTAGTTTGAGGAATGACTAAACGCTGCTATTGACCTAAATACGGCTCTAAGTATAGAGTGAAATAATCGAAAAATAGAGTCAACATTATTTAATGATGGCTTTTTTTTTGTTGTAGGCACTAAAGCAATAATTGTTATTTTCAATGGCAGGTATTATTATAGCTGCCATTTTTATCGAGGGCTGTAGATGCTAAATATATTATGTTTTGGAGATTCAAATACCTGGGGATATGTACCGGAAAAGGGCCTTCGCTACGATGAAAACACTCGCTGGACAGCAATTGCTCAGTCATTGTTAGGGGAGCAGTTTCGGATACATGAAGCGGGCCTAAATGGCCGCACTATAATGCAAGGCGAAGCTAACAGAGAATTTCGCAATGGCGCTGAACTACTCAATCTATATTTAGAAAGCTGCAGACCACTTGATATGGTGATTATTATGCTTGGCACAAACGATCTTAAAGCCAGCTTCGATTTATCGATTAACACAATTACCCAAGCAGCCAGGGCGCTTTGCCAGCAAGTGCTGGAGTTTGATTACGCGCCTTATCATTGTCCAAAATTAATGTTAATTGCACCAGCACCTTTGGTGGCATCTGAAAACATTGATAGTGAATTTGAAAACCGTATTGCTGATTCAAAGCGTTTAGCACCCGCGTATTATCAGCTGTGTAACGAACTTAATATCGATTTTGTTGATGCAGGACGAATCGTTAAAGCATCAATTATTGATGGTGTTCATTGGGACAAAGATGGGCATCATAATTTTGGCCAACACCTATCTACGTTATTGCAACAGCTATCCGAAAAATAGCAGCGGTTAGTTTTAGGGTAAAACAAAGAGGACGACTTACTGCTTAAGCCCTTTTTCTTCTAGCGTCATGCTGCTTTTTATTCAGCTATATTGTAAAACCATATTATTTCTCGTATATTTTTCGATAGAGTATCAGTATTAAGTGATGTCCTAAAATTAACTTTTACCTCTTAGTCTTCTTATTTTAGTTACGAATTTATCATCAAAAGCAGTCCGCTTGGCCACCTTAGCTGTAATTCGGAGGTTATAGGATTAGTTTTCAGCAAGACGTTAATTATTGCGTCCATTGCAAACGCTGTCAGGCCGTTGAGTGACTACATTGAAGACATTTTTTAGTATCTAACAAGGGCGGCGTATTGCCAGACGCTAGGTAATTTCATGTTCAGCTAGAATAAAAAGTAAAATTAACTATAGTAATATTATGCTAACTTTACATAAAATGAGCCAAAAGGGCATTTTGAAGCTATTGAAGCTATTGAAGTATTGCGTATTCTATTTTAGTTGCTCTTTTATGTGGTTGTTTGCTTGGCAATCTTGTGCCCAAGAGTTATATATTGTTACCGAGCACCTACCACCTTATCAAATCTTGAATGACGACAATCAAGTTGAAGGCTTAGCTACTGAAATCATTCGCGCCGCTTTAGAGCTGACGCCATATAAATACCAAATACATATCTATCCTTGGTCACGTGCTTTTGTGATGGGGTCAAAAAATGTCAATACCTGTATTTATCTTATTTCCAACAGTGCAGAAAGAGCAAAGCACTTTCAATGGGTAGCTCCAATTGTTTCCACAAATGACTATTTTATTGCCCTTAGCAACCGAACTGACATCCAAGTAAGCAATATTGAAGATATTAAAAACTATAAAATTGCGGTATTAAAAGATGATAGAACTCATCATTTACTGTTAAGGCTTGGATTCGAAGAGAACAAAAACCTTTATATCATCAATAATCCATATTCAATGCTCAAACTGTTGATAACAAGAAAAAATATTGACTTCATAGTGACCGATACTGTTATGTTAAAATATCGTGCAAAATTTAACAATATCGACCTAAAGCTATTTGAAATTTATTTTAAACTGAATAAAAACCCTGTTAATTTAAATTTCGCTTGCAGTCTCAATACCCCACTCAAAACTATAAACACCCTCAAAGCGGCGATAAATACCATCAAAGAAAATGGTGCTTACCAAAAAATCTTGCAAAAATGGCAGCTTTAAAAGCATAAAATATCTTTTAACAAGGTAAGTGCTCTCCTCGCAAACATGTTAATTCCAGATGGAAAGACAATATTTGCCTTTTGTGAGATGATACGTTAGCTGCTCTAGGTGCACTTCTTGAAGGTGATTTTACGCATTTAAAACTATCAAATAGTGACAGGAAACTGATTACCGGACAAAGCATTGACTGGATATTAAGCAATAATAAATAAACCTTGCTTGCTCATTATTTCAAAGTGATTTTAGTTGGCAAGTCCCTCTCAACAGGATGTTGATCAGAAGTTTCATTTCTTGAAAAAAAGAGAATAATCCATCATCAGCATATCTGTCTTGAAAAAGTGTAGAGGCTGGGGTCGTCACAAGTTTTATTTCTCTGTTAGACGTTAATTATCGCGCCCGTTGTAAACGCTGTTCGGCCGTATTGTGTCAAACTCGGCTATACGGTTAGTTGTATTTATTTTTAAATTGCTCTACTAAACAGACGTTGTGACATGGTTTAATGGATCCAACCACCCCAGATAAGAGATAATATTCTTAACTGGGGAAAATGAAAAGACACGTAAAAAGAAATACTCAAAAGAATTTAAACTCGATGCCGTTAACTTAGTTTTTGACAAAATTATAGCAAAGCAGCGGCAGTATACTCATTGTTGAGCTAAACATTTTAACTTGTCAATACCGACTGGATAATGCCTAGCTTAACCAGTCATTGTGATGACAATTTTCAATTTACCAGTACCGTTATGACAAAATTTATCATCTTGAGCAATTTTAAATAAAGTAGTCAGTAGTTATTGTAACTAAGCGAGGGAAGATTCCATTGAAATATATTAATATTACATTCATGCTGTTTATCTTGAATTTATTCGGTACAGCACATTCTAATGCATCAGAAATAAACGATACAAACAGGCAATCTAGAATAAAAATTTTAGCAAAAGAGTTTATTCTGGTGAATCCCGGTTTTTTCACCATGGGCTCCAGCCAAGGGAGGAATAATGAGCAACCGGAACATCAGGTTAGAATCAGCAATGCCTTTGAATTAGGGAAATATGAAGTCACCCAGGCTTTGTGGTTTGAAATAACAGGAAAATCCCCTGCGGATCAATTGGAAATATTACGCCAAGCTATAGGGAAACCCAAGCATGATGACCTGAGGGGTGTGGGAGATAACAATCCAGCCTATCTGGTTTCCTGGAATGAAACTCAGATATTTATCCGAAAATTAAACGCTGCAGATGAAATTTATCGGTATCGCCTGCCCACTGAAGCCGAGTGGGAGTTTGCAGCGAAAGCTGGTATTGATACACTCTATTCCTTTGGTAACGACAGTAAGAATTTAGAGGATTACGCCTGGTATATCGAAAATTCAGGTTATGAAACCCACCCTGTTGGATTAAAAAAACCAAATCCCTGGGGATTTTATGACATGCATGGAAATGTCCATGAATGGGTACAGGATCAGGCGTCTGACTTCAGTAGTGGATTACAATCTGACCCCAGAGGACCCAATGCGGATAGCGATAAGAAGAAGTTATTTAATGATGGTGATAAAGGCCCAGACAGAATAATGAAAGGTGGTAGCTGGGGTAATCCGGCACATAGTAGCCAGTCTTCACGGCGAACAATCAATAATCCGAACTCACGAAGTCGAGGACTAGGCTTTCGCTTAGTGAGGAGCAAGAAATAAGCTGTCAGTCAATTAATTCTGCTAGAACGGCAGCTATGCGATAAAATGGAAGAATAATTAGAAGATGCTTGAGCGGCGGCTCCTCGCTCAAAACCGCCCGTGGGCTACTTAATTGTTTGTGAAACTGCAATACATGATTTTATTGTTGAAATACAAATTTTAGCAATGATGACCGGCAGCAATGAGCCTTGAAGCAGTCCATGACTACAGTAACTCAAGAACTTCCTATATAGCGCACTAAATATTATGCAGTAGACCCACCAAGATCTAAACATTACCTGTATACGGTAACCCCATAGAAATAAGTAGACCTTATAATACACAAAGACCCATCACCATCAACGAGTTCATTATTTGTACAAAAAATCTAATTATGATTACCATTAAACAGCCAACTCAGCTATAATGCGCGACTTGAAAAATCCATGAACACATTTTAGCTCGGAGTACAGGCTTATCATCACTACAAGTAACATCACAATGCAATTTGGCGCTGAACCATTGTTTGAGAACATTTCGGCCAAATTTGGTAACGGTCACCGTTACGGTCTTATTGGCGCTAATGGTTGTGGCAAGTCTACATTCATGAAAATCCTTAGTGGTGAGCTAGCTCCAAGTTCAGGTAATGTCTCTGTCAGTACCGGAAATAAAGTGAGTACTTTAGGTCAAGATCAGTTTGCCTTTGAACAGTTCAATGTTATTGATACGGTAATTATGGGTGATATGCCGTTATGGAAAGTTAAGCAAGAACGTGACGCCATTTACGCACAAGCGGAAATGAGTGAAGCCGATGGCATGCGCGCAGGTGAGTTAGAAAGTGAATTTGCTGAAATGGACGGTTACACCGCTGAAAGTCGTGCTGGTGAAATTTTATTAGAAGCAGGCATTGAAGAGTCTATGCATTATGGTTTAATGAGCCAAGTTGCACCAGGTTGGAAGTTGCGTGTTTTGCTTGCGCAGGCACTATTTGCTAATCCTGATATTTTATTGCTTGATGAGCCAACCAACAACCTCGATATTCATACCATCAGTTGGTTAGAAGGTGAGTTAAACAAACGTAAGTGCACTATGATTATCATTTCCCATGATAGACATTTCCTTAACTCTGTTTGTACTCATATGGCTGATATCGATTACGGTGAATTGCGTGTATACCCGGGTAATTATGAGTTCTTCTTAGAGCAGTCAAGCTTATTACGCGAACAGTTATTATCGGGTAATGTTAAAAAAGCTGAAGAAATTGCCGAGCTGCAAGACTTTGTTAACCGTTTTGGTGCTAATGCTTCAAAAGCTAAACAAGCGAGCTCTCGTGCTAAAAAAATGGATAAAATTAAACTCGATGATGTTAAGTCGTCGAGCCGTATAACACCTAAAATTGCCTTTGCACCGGGTAAAAAAATGCATCGCCAAGCTTTAGAGCTTGAAAATCTTGGTCATGGCTTTGATGGCAGCACCTTATTTGAAAACGGCAACTTATTATTAGAAGCTGGCGCTAAATTAGCTATTATCGGCGAAAATGGTGTGGGTAAAACAACCTTGTTACGCTGTTTAATGAGCGAGTTAGCACACACAGAAGGTGTGGTTAAATGGTCTGAAAATGCCTCTGTAGGTTACTGTCCACAAGACAGTGGTTCATATTTTGATAATGAATTAACGTTAATGGACTGGATGTCACAATGGCGCAGACCCTGTCATAACGATTTAAGTGTTCGTGGTATGTTAGGCCGACTGTTATTTACTGATGACGATGCTAACAAAAAAGCTCGTAATTGTTCAGGTGGTGAGAAAAACCGCTTGTTATTTGGTATGTTAATGATGGCTGATATCAATGTATTGATTATGGATGAGCCGACTAACCATATGGATATCGAAGCTATCGATGCATTAAATAATGCCTTGAAAGATTTTGAAGGCACGTTAATATTTGTTAGTCATGACCGTGAGTTTGTTTCAAGCTTAGCGACACGCATTATCGATATTAAAGATAAAACATTAGTTAACTTCCAAGGTTCTTTAGATGAATACCTTGATAGTCAAATTAACAGCAAAAAAGTAGCATAAACTGTTAACTTAGTTTTAAAGTTAATCTCAGTTAGATTTTCATTCAATATATAGGCATATATGGTTGATCGTAGTTTCAATACTTGTTCACCATATATGTCCAACTTGCTAGTTAATTAACTATGACATAGCACTAATAATGCTCATATAACTCATTAGGACTCATAATGATAAACAATGATATTCTTCGTCGCCTCAGTACTATCTTCGCTTTTGATAATGAAAAATTACAAGCTATCTTCGCTTCAACTCAATGCAATATTTCTCTTGAGCAAATAACGTGTTTATTTAAAGAGAAAGACGATGCTGAATATAAAGCATTATCAGATGTTGAGTTTGCCAGTTTTTTAAATGGTTTAATTATTGAAAAACGCGGCGCGAAAGATGGACCTCAGCGTGAAGCGGAACAAGAATTAACTAACAATCTTATTTTTAATAAAATTAAAATTGCTGTAGCGTTAAAAGCTGATGACGTGATCGCTGTGCTTGAGTCAGCTGGCTTGACGTTAGGTAAGTATGAGCTGAGTTCATTTTTTAGAAGCGTGAATCATAAACATTATCGTGAATGCTCAGACGATATTTTATCTACTTTTATAAAAGGTTTGAAGATCAAACTTCAAGACTAAGGTTTAGGTAACGTTTATGCCATTTTCAAAACTTGCTTTATCAGAGCCATTATTAAAGGCTATTAATGACTTAGGTTACACTGCGCCAACTGCTATTCAAAAAAAGGCTATTCCGGTTGTTTTATCAGGAAAAAACCTAGTTGCTGCTGCTCAAACCGGTACCGGTAAAACAGCGAGTTTTGCTCTGCCTTTGTTAGAACAATTAAATAATGGTCACAAATTACGTGGTAAACGTATTCAAGCGCTGGTGCTAACACCCACTCGCGAGTTAGCAGTGCAAGTTGAGGCAAGTATTGCTCAGATGGCTAAGTATACAGATCTTACCTCGATGGCGGTATATGGTGGTGTTGACGAAGCGCCACAAAAACAGGCTTTAATTTGGGGCATTGATATTCTAGTCGCCACCCCAGGCCGCTTGTTAGATTTAGCCCATCAAAGGGCATTGCATTTTGATGAACTCAAAGTTTTAGTATTAGACGAAGCCGATAGAATGCTGGATATGGGCTTTATCGAAGATATTAATAAAATTATAGAACGCCTACCATCTTCAAGACAAAACCTGTTGTTTTCAGCCACTATTTCAGATGATGTTCGCTCGCTTGCTAAACGTAATATTGCGAATGCGGTGGAAATATCTGTTAGCCATGACAAAAGTCAAAAACCAAACATTGACCAATGGCTAGTAACGGTTGATAAAAGCAATAAATCAGCGCTACTGAGTCATTTAATTATTGATAAGCAGTGGCAACAAGCGCTTATTTTTATTGAAACCAAACAAGGCGCTGCCAAACTTGTTAGCCAGTTAGACAAACGAGGCATTACTGCAGATTCACTTCATGGCGGTAGAACACAAGCGGTACGTGAACAAATACTGGCAGACTTTAAGTCAGGAAAAATTAAATTTTTAGTATCAACAGGTATCGCCGCTCGTGGTCTTGATATTGACGGGCTTGAGCGGGTGGTAAATTATGACTTACCTAAACAAGTAGATGAATATATTCACCGTATTGGTAGAACTGGTCGAGCAGGAGCGAAGGGCGAGGCCATATCACTGGTATCAAAAGATAATTTCAGAGAGCTTTGTGCTGTAGAGTCTCGATTAGGAAACATTATTTTGAGAAAGTCGTTTGAAGATTTTCCCGTTAAAAAAGTGGTACCTGTGTCTATTTTAAATTTTAAGCCTAAAAATAAAAGGTAGTGAGTATTACTTTAAGTCTAAAATTTTTACTTTAACTTATTTTAGGCTTGTTAAACTGATATTAAGATAATCAACATTATTATTCTCAATTTTTATTTTCGATTCATATAAACACTAAATACCGGCAACTGTTTAATCACCTTCTTGTTTTAGTAATTTTTTATCAACAGAGAATGGAATTTAATAATTTAATATCATTCAACTTGCTAAATTAATCATTTAGTTGTGAACTTTTCTCTTTTCAAGCAAGTTACCTAAGCTGCTATCAAGTTTGTCCTTCGATAAATGTAGACTTATATTCCATAGAATACAATGCTTTATGAATATTGTTTGTTAATTAATATAAGATGACAAATCAATTAATATAAAGTAAATCTTATCATCTTTCCTAATTTTTACATTACTTAAAATATAATGAACACTGCTGATCGTGTACTTTTTTGTCATAAAAATAATATCAACAAAAGTGCATAGGGATCAGAACTTTTGATTCACTAAGTATCAGTGTAGATCAGCTAATAATGGCTCAAAGTAAGACATTTTTTGGTCTATTTAATGATTTAAAACATATCGGAGTAGCATTAATGTTTACTACAAAAGATGTAAATAATTCAGATAAGTTATGGAATGACTTTGATAGAAACATATCAGTAACAAATAAAACAGGGAAAACTAAATTGGCAATTGCGCTTGCCAGTTTATTATCAGCATTAACTATGCAATCAGCATTAGCGACATGCTCAATTTCAACCAATGACCGTTATGAATACATTCAAAGTATTAAACTCAATGGCACTACTTTATCAAGTGGAGTGGTATTAGAGGATAATGACGTATTGGAATTAACACCGGGCTATAGTGGTTATGCTTACAGAGATCACTGGAGTGTTTGGCTTGATTTAAACAACGATGGCGATTTTTCTGATAGTAATGAATTGGTTTTTACTACCAGTAGTGCAAGTAACTCAACGGTATCTGCGACTTTAGACATACCATCTAGTACTAATGTTAGTAGTACGGCAATGCGTGTCTTGCTGCATTCAGATACCATCAACAGTGATTCATGTAATTTTAATGGTTTTGGAGACAGTGAAGATTTTTCAGTAAATGTTGGTGACGACGATGATAGCGGTACTGGTACAGGTGGTGGCAGTTCAGGCGATTACCAACTAAGTCAAACACCTCGTGGGGGAGCAAACGAACATATTCTATCAGTTGAATTTGATCGATATGAATATAGCACAGGTAATAATGACGGCTATGCTGATTTAACGCATAAAACATTTAACATTAGTGATGGCGACAGTATTACTTTAACGCCATCTTCAAGTTGGGGAACTGATTGGGCTGTTTGGATTGATAGTGATCAAAATGGTGCCTTTGACAGCGATGAAAAAGTTTTTTTTGGCAGTGCAACTCGTGGCAAATCGGTTGAAGGGACATTAGACCTTGATGGCATTAGCTCTGGTACAGCACGTATGCGTATTGCCATGAACGGTGATGGTACTGCTGATGCTGATGGCTTCAAGTATGGTGAGATTGAAGATTATACTGCAAATGTACAATCTGGCGATACAGGCGGCGGAGACACTGGCGGTGGCGATACAGGCACCGATAACTCAGGCGATAAGAACTATGGTTCACATGTTAAATGGGAACACGACAATGTGAAAGTTAAAATCTTTAGATTTGAATTCACTGATGTTGACTTAACCTGGTCTAAAAGTCGTATTGAGTCTGAGATGAATGAAGTTGCCGACTATTTTGATAACGAGTCTTACGGCCGCTTTGATGTTACTTATGAAATATATAATGAAGTTATTTTAGTAAACGATAGAGTCTCTGAGTGGGATGATAAAAGCTCTAATGATTGGAAAGACTATTATGCAGAAGAGTTAATTTCTCGTGGTGAAGATGATTATTGGAATATCGATGATAATACTATTTATATCATCCTTTCTCCTCAAATTTCTGATTGGGGCATAAAAGCAGGTGTAAATCCAGGAGCTATCAGAGTATATGATACCGGTGATCAGCGTTCTCAAGCAGGTGGTATTGCTCATGAGATGGGTCATGCTATGGGTCTTCATCATGCGCAAGGTTTAGATGGCAAAGACACTGTCTTTGGTGTTGGTGACTATGAAAGTGAATTTGTTGGTTATGGTAATTTCTTCAGCATGATGGGCAATAATGCTTGGGATTTTGGTAGCTTTAACCTTTACTACAAAAACTTCTTTGCTGCATGGAATATTGAAGATTCAGTACCGGTAGTTAACTCATCAGGTACCTATAAAATTTATGCACATGATCAAGGTTCTATGAACGGTGATATTGGTATTCGATTAAAAGCAGGTAATGGCGACGTTACTTACTGGGTTGAATACCGTACTGAAGATGGTGCAGATAGTAATGGGGTATTAATTAATACTGAAGGTCACTTCCCAGATGAAGATTCACGTTCATTTTATTACGGTACATCATTCTTACTTGATATGACGCCAAATACTTTCCCTGATGATCCAAATGATGAATTTGACGATTTTGATGACTTCATCGATGGCGCGCTTGTTGTAGGAAAAAGCTATACCGATAAATGGAACGCTTTTACTATCACAACAAAAAGAACAGGTGGTACTTTAGGCACTGCTAGCGCATGGATTGAAGTAGAAGTTGACATGCATTAGTTTCTAATTCACTAGTCATAGTTCTTTTAAAAGGTTGAATTGTTTTATTCAGCCTTTTTTACTTTCAAAAAATTCATCAGTAGAAGGCCCTTAGATAAAAAATCACTTCTAGTTTATATCAAATAAATATTTCAATTCATTGTTACAAATCCAAAACCAATATTTTATCTATTCTTGCTTGTTATTCAACGCATTAACTTGTCCATACATCTTTTGTTTTGTCTTTTTATGCTGTAAATGTGAATATAAATTCATACTTTGATACAACTAAAGTATTGGGGTGTCTTTTTTATCTCCCTATAAAAGAGTAGTTTATATAATGGGTAGATAGATAAATCAACTTGATGTTCAGATGTTTTTGAGATTGTTTTGTATATTTATTCAGAATGTGAACTTGTTTACGCCTGACTAAAAGCCTGATCTGTCAATCAACTTATAGTCAATTGAACCACATCAATTTAAAGGATTATAAGATATCGATAAATTTGTAAATCACTAATCTATTAGTGCAGTTAAACTCCTGACTCTAGACCTGATCTGTCAATCTAGCTAGAGTCTTTTTATTGCCCTATGTTACCTCTAATTATATTCTCTAAATATATTATCTAAATCTAGCCACTCTAAATCTTGTCGATAAGTTTTTCTGTTTTTTGTGCTGTAAGTTTAATCGGACCGAAAACATCTTTGGCTTGAGACCAAAACTGACTTGATATTTTATTGATGGTATTAGACTCAGCATTAATCAATATTGCAAAACCTATATCTAAATCAGGTGAGTAACCAATGTCTGCTCGAAAGCCTGCAACCCAGCCAGAATGATAGATAATTGGAAAACCATCAAACTGATAGATCCGCCAGCCGTAGCCGTAGTGGGCATCAGTTAAATGCTCCCGCCAAAATTTTCGACGGATATCTTTTTTTGTTCTTATTCGTGGTGTGGTTAATTCAGATAATAACTTAGGGGATAATATTTGCGGGTTATGGCCTAAATTGGCAATTAGCCATTTTGCTAAGTCGGTAATACTTGCATTAACCCCAGCTGCAGGAGCAACTTTATAATAGTCAGGGCTAACCTTAACAGTACGCCACAAATATTTTTTTATTTGCTTACCCTTTGAGTCTTTTTTTCCTGTGTTAATACGTTTTCTAAGTATATGAGGTTTAGCGGTGTTTGTTTCTTGTAAATAATTATCAATGCCAACAGAGGCATTGACCATATTCAATGGTGAAAAAACCCGGTCTTGTAACAAGGTTGAATAGCTTTTAGATTGGCTTGCTTCTATAGCAGGCTCTAATAAACCATAGGCGATATTTTGGTAGCCATAGCACTTTGCCGGTTCGCAAATGGGGGTCACTCTATCAAAGCGACCAATAATTTTATTCATACTCCAGTTTTCATGCAGTAAATTATCATAAGCATTGGGCATTAGCCCACTTGAGTGACTTAATATGTGTTTAAGTTGGATTTTCTCTGCCGCGCCCTTTTGTGCTAAGGAAAATTGGGGCACATATTTTGTTATTGGATCAGACAAGTTTAATTGTTGTTCTTCTGCGAGCATCGTAGTGACTGTTGCAGCAAAGGTTTTAGATACTGATGCCAAACGAAAAACAGTATTATCATTTATCGGTAGTGATTTAGCTTTATCGGTATGTCCAAAGGTTTCCAAGGCAATAATATTATTATTTTTGACGATAACATAAGCACCACCTGGGATACTGTTTTTTGTTAATTGCTTAGCAACGGTCAGTGAAAATTCTTGATTGAACTGTTGTAAATTGTTGGCCAAAACTTGAGGTGATATAAATAATATAAATAGCAGGCAATTTATGTGAGTGTTTTTCATAAGGTCTCGGTAGGGTAATTAATGTCATCGGATAGGCCGAGTAAGCTAAAACATCAGATAAAAGAAACAATTAAAGTGCTGTTAATGTCGGTATTCTTAAGGTTTCTCTTTTAAGTAAGTTAGCAGCAACGTCAGGCGAAACTTGATAAAACTCATTTACGTATTCTTGAGCATTTAAGTATTCCCTTATTTGTTTTTTTACTTTGCAGGGGTTATTACATTGCAAAGAAAAAACAAGGCGATAATTTCCAGGGGATTTAGCTGAAAGTGACTCTGTATATGCTTGAGGGTCATCCGGCGTACATCCAATTCTTATGACGTCAGAGAAAAATGAATGTGTCATAACATAGACATTCCCTACGGGAACGTTTTTGTCTGTTGTTGGCTCTACTGAGTCTTTCATGATTAAAATTACTGTTGGCTTAGTGAGTAGAAAATTTACTTATTATCGGTAAATTGCCCATTATAGTTATTATATCGTAGGTTTATCGACAGCGATATGAATAATTAATTGAGCTTGAGGTAGTAATGCAATCTTTTGGCTATTAACAATAAAAATTACGACGTTAATGGTTTAACATTAACGTCGGCTCATTCTTATTATTGGTAGCTATTGTTGGTATTTCTTGTAGGTAGTTATGATTGAATTAAATGCACATCGCGCTGCGGGAACGGAATACTGATAGCATTTTTATCGAGGGCTTTTTTAACAGCTTCATTAATACCAAAATATACATCCCAGTAATGCTCAGGGAGACAATGTGGCCTAACAGCAAAATTAACTGAACTGTCTGCCATTTCACTGACACCAACAAAAGGTGCTGGCTCTGGCAATACTTTATCATTTGCCAATAGAACGTCCATCAACACTGCTTTGGTTTGATCTATGTCTGCACTGTACGAAACACCTATGGTTAGATCTACGCGAATTAATCCTTCAGCGGTATAATTTATAATAGAGCCGTTTGAAACCGCACCATTGGGGATAATAATTCTTTTTGATTGTGGTGAAAGCAAAATGGTATTAAAAATTTGTACTTCTTTTACCACACCTAAATGCCCTTGAGACTCGATTAAGTCACCTACTTTATAAGGTTTGAATATCATCACTAATACCCCGCCAGCAAAATTTGCTAAGCTGCCTTGCAGAGCTAAACCAATGGCTAAACCCGCAGCACCAAGTACGGCAATAAATGAAGTTGTGGCTATACCGATCATCGAAGCGACGGAAATAAACAATAAAACTTTTAATATCCAAGACGTTAAACTGCCCATAAAAGGGATCAACGTAGGATCCACTTTTGACCTTTCCATCGAGGCTTGTGTAAGTTTAGTGATGCCCCTGATAACCCACAAACCTATTAGTAGAGTAACGATGGCCAGCGCAAGTTTCGGTGCATATTCTAAGCCCAACTCATATGCTTTGAGTGAAAGGCTTTCTAGATGTGTAGCTGAGCTATTTAAATTACTCATTTAATATCCTTTTGTAACAGTTATTTAATTGTTATGCATTTTATCTGGTCTGATATAAATTACAATTAAAGGATTATTAAGTTTTACAATTGCCAGCTATCGAGGCAATTGTATTTAACTTTTTATTTATTGTGATTTAGTTTTGTTGCTGCAGTTAGCTAACGAATAAGTTTAAACTATTGCTACTTAACATTAAAATGGAGCAGGGTACTGCCTTAATACTTGCTTGATATCGTCAATGATTGCTGGTGTTAAAGGGCTATTAAAGGCCGATATATTCTCTTTAAGCTGAGGCATAGTGGTTGCACCTATAATTGTTGAGGTAACGCCATTGACTTGGTCGACCCAACCTAGAGCAAGGGAGGCTGGCGAAATATTATGCTGCTTGGCAACATCAACATAAGCCTGTGCCGCAGCATTACTGTATTGTGTATCTCGAAATAGACCGTTACGCTGCATAAAAGTCCATCGACTGCCTTCTGGTCGGGCACCATTGAGGTACTTGCCGGTTAATAGTCCCGTGGCTAAAGGGGACCATGGCAGGAAGGCAATGTCTTCTTTTACACAAGTTTCAATCAAGTACGGCCAATCTTTGGTATGTAACAAGTTAAACTCATTTTGAATAGATACTATACGCGGTAAATTGTGCTGCTCACTTAAACGTAAATATTGATTTATACCCCAAGGGCTATCATCAGACAAGCCACAAAAGCGGATTTTTCCTGCCTGAATACACGATGCCAGCCCTTGCAAAATATCTAACATGGTGTCAGTTTGTTCGATGGGGTTGCCAGCTGAAAAGTCTACATTATTAGTTTGGTGGTTACCAAAGTGTGGGGTTGAATAATTTGGCCAGTGCAGTTGATATAAATCTATATAATCAGTTTGTAATCTTTTAAGTGAGTCATCAACAGCTTGAATAACTGTCTTGCCACTAATTGGTTTTGCTGCTCTAATATAAGAGAATCCTGGGCCTGCAATTTTAGAAGCTAAAATAATATCTTTTCGTTTATCGGGGTTAGCCTTTAACCAATGACCAATAATAGCTTCTGTTTGACCATAAGTTTCCTTAGATGGTGGAACGGCGTACATCTCTGCAGTATCAACGAAGTTAATCCCTTGAGATAAGGCATAATCAAGTTGTTGATTAGCATCATTTTGATTGTTTTGTAAACCCCATGTCATACTGCCCAAACAGACACGAGAAACTTCTAATGGGCTACTACCAAGTTGAAGATACTTCATTTAATTATCCTGTATTATTTAGTAAAAAACGGCTCAGTCAGAGACCCCTTCAATATCACCACGCGTAACTGGGTAACCTAAATTCATCCAGCCAAAAACACCTTCCCAAAGGACGGCTGTTCGGGTGTAACCACGAGCTCTTAATTTATCTATTGTGTGATCGGCTGCTGCTCGAGGACATGAGCAATAAGCAATAATTTGAACGTCTTTTGGAATACCTGCAACGGTTTCGTCTAAGTCAGCATAATAAGGAAAAGGAATAGAACCCTCAATGTGAGCTGTTTGCCACACTGAAGTTACTCTGGTATCGAGTAAAACCATTCTTTTATTCGCTTGTAATGCTGCATATAAGTCTTTCGACGAAACATACATATTATCTTGAAGAGTAAAGTTTGGATCATCACCATTTTTATTAATGACATAATTCTCTGGTGTTGGTAGTGCTCTTAGAATGGTTTTTTCCGCTTTCCAACCACTAGCTTTACTGCGTAAAAAAGCGGTGATGTTATTAATGTCATCTCCAGATAATTTATCTTTAAAAGCTAACATAGGGGTATTTTGTCGACCATTTTGTATGGCATGGCGAATGAATTCATCGGTATTATGAGCCAGAGCTGATTGATTACCAAGAGCAGGAGCGTTGACGCCTTCGCCTTTAACGCCATGACAGCTGGAACAGTTTTTTTGATAAACTTGTTCGCCTTTTGTAATATCGCCATGTACTGGGTTTGTCGATAGTCTTAATCGCTCAACTCCGGCTTGCTCAAATAACCAATAAGTTAAATCCCAAGTTTCATCTAATGTCATAGGGCCGCCTACTTCATCAAGATAACCTCCCATAGCGGTGTCTACTCGTCCATAAGACATCGGTCTTAAAATGGCATGGGGAACACCAGACTCAAATAGACTTTTACTGCGAAGAGATGGCGCGTGATCATTTACATGGCCTTGCCTGTCGGCGCCATGACATAAAGCGCAATATTTTTGATAATTAGCTGAAGCAACTTTAGTTTGCTCTTGGGTTAACTTTCTTGGTGGCGGCAAGGTGCCTGCTTCATGTTGTTGAGCAACGGCCAACGAATGAGTAAGTATTAGTGTGATAAAAGTTAGCGATTTAATTATTGGGTTAGCCATAATAAGTTTCTAATGATGCTGATAATTAAGGTTACCGAGCTTAAGGGTAAGAATCAACGAAGATTTTGCCAATGAAAAGTTTGGTTACAAATTTCACTTGAAAAAATACATAAGTACTTATATTATCATTTATATTATTGCTGGGTTAATGTTTTAGGAGTTAATTATTGTGACGAATGATTTTTTAGATGAGCTTGCAGAATTGGCACTCGGTAGCCGGTTAAAACGGTTAAGTGAACGGCTAATAACCGATGCCGCCCAAGTGTATAAATATTGTGGGCATGACGTACAGCCGAAATGGTTTACTTTGCTAGCGCTGTTAGATAAAAAACAGCAAGTAAGTATTGTAGATGCAGCACAGCTGCTTGGCTTAACTCAACCTGCGATTAGCCAATTCTCAAAAGAATTGATTGCCAAGGGCTTAGTTATTAGTACCTTGTCTGATACCGACTCTAGAAAGAAGTTTTTATCTTTATCAGAACAAGGAAAAGTGGCGGTTTTAGCAATGCAGCCCATGTGGCAGGCGGTAGACTCAGCAGCCAAACAGTTATGCAATGAAGCTGGAGTAGGTTTTTTTGAGTCAGTGAAAAATTTTGAAAAGGCACTTTCGCAGCAATCGTTATTACAACGCAGTATTAGTTTGTTGGAACAAGCCTCAGCTAAGACCGATGTTGAGTTTATTGATTTTACCCCAGAGTTAGCGATTGATTTTAAATCGATTAATAGCGAATGGATAAACGAAATGTTTGAATTAGAAGCTAGTGATCTTGAAGCTTTAAATTATCCACAAAAAAATATTATCGATAAAGGCGGAAAAATATATTTTGCTAAACACAGAGAGCTTGGCATTGTTGGTACATGTGCGTTGCTGAAGAAAGAAGATAATAGTTTTGAACTCACCAAAATGGGTGTCCTTAAAAAGGCGAGGGGTTTAAAAATTGGTGAAACGTTACTTGAGTATGTTATCGATAGAGCCAATGAAATAGGGCTTAGCAAACTGTTTTTGTTAACCAACCATACTTGTGAAGCGGCCATTCACCTTTATGAAAAACATGGTTTTAGACACGATGTTAACATTATGGAAATGTATGCCAGTAAATATAAACGCTGTGATGTTGCCATGAGGTATTTTAAATAAAAGTATCTCAATAAATGAAAAAAGGAGCCGAAGCTCCTTTATTTATATCACTATTATCGTTTAGTGCTTTATTACCAAATCTTTACCCGTTTTTCTGGCGCAATATACATTGCATCGCCTTCTTTCACGTCAAATGCTTGATAGAATTCATTCATATTTGATAATGAACCTAATGCACGGAACTCTCCTGGTGAATGTGGGTCAGTTGCAACACGGTTGCGCATTGACTTTTCAACAATTTTTGAACGCCAGATTTGAGCATAACCCATGAAGAAACGTTGATCGCCTGTTAAACCGTCGATAACAGGTGCTTCTTTACCATTTAATGAGGCTTTGTAAGCTTTATAGGCGATAGTTACACCAGATAAATCACCAATGTTCTCGCCTAAGGTTAATTCGCCATTTACCTTCAAATCATCAAATACTTGATAATTTGCATATTGCGCTACAAGGGCGTCGGTACGCTGCTTAAATTGCGCTAAATCTTGCTCTGTCCACCAGTTACGTAAATTGCCTTCACCGTCATATTTACTACCTTGATCATCAAAACCATGACCCATTTCATGGCCAATAACTGCGCCAATACCACCATAGTTTACTGCATCATCGGCAGCTAAGTTAAAGAATGGTGGTTGCAATATCGCAGCTGGAAAAACAATTTCGTTTTTAGTTGGATTATAATAAGCATTAACGGTTTGTGGTGTCATGCCCCATTCTTCTCTGTCAATTGGTCCACCTAGTTTATCAACATTTTTTTGATGAGATACTTGGCTTGAGCGAATAATGTTACCCACTAAATCATCAGTCTTTATCTTAAGGGCAGAATAGTCTTTCCATTTATTTGGGTAGCCAATTTTAGGATCAAAGCTTGCCAGTTTTACGTGTGCAGCTTTTTTAGTATCATTAGACATCCATTCTAAATCGTCAATACTCGCGCCATAAGAATCACGTAAATTCTCAACTAAAATGGTCATGCGAGACTTAGCTTCAGGAGTAAAATGGCGGGCAACATAGACTTTACCAATGATCTCACCTAAGTTGCGATTAACCGTACTGACCCCACGTTTCCATTGTGGACGTTGCTCTTTTAGACCGTTTAATTGTTTTGAGAAAAATTCAAAGTTCTCATTGTCGATAGCAGCAGTTAAATAACCAGCAAAGTTGCTAAGAGAATGGAAAGTTAAGTAAGTTTGCCAATCAGCTAATGATGTTTGGCCAAAAACTTGATCAAAGCCTTTCACAAAGTCAGGTTGATTGATAATGATGTCTTGCTGCTTAGCAACACCTTGAGCACTTAAATAGGCAGACCAATTAAATGAATTACCTAGTTCATTTAATTTTGCAACGTCAAATTTATTGTAGCGTTTTGCACTATCACGGTTCTCAACTTGTGTTGAATGGTGTTTCGCTAATTTAGTTTCTAGTGCCATTACGGTTTTTGCTGCCGCTTGACCATTTTCAAATCCTGCTAAGTTGAACATTTTTTCGATATGGGCAAGGTAGCCATTACGTAAATCAACAAAACGTTCTTTTTCATTAAAGTAATAATCTTGGTCGGGTAACCCTAAACCACTTTGCCAAATATGAGTGGCGTAACGACTAGAATTTTTTGCATCAACACTAATATAAAAAGCTAACGGACTACCAACGCCCATGGCTTGATATTTACCAAAAAAAGTAGCTAAGTCATTTTTGTCTTTTAAATTATTAATGGCATCGAAAACAGGCTGTACAGGTGTTGTACCTAATAAGTCACGATGTTCACTATTCATGTATGAGCGATATAAACTAGCAACTTTTTGCTCATCAGAGCCATCTGCTAAATTTTCAGTTTCGGCTAATTCAGCAATGATTGCTTTCACATCATCATCTGCTTTATCGCGTAAATCATAAAATGAACCTATGGCAGTTTTATCGTCAGGGATATCATTGCTGTTCATCCAGCCACCATTAATATGGCGGTAAAAGTTATCTTGGGCGCGAACACTTTGGTCCATATTGGCTTTTTCTATACCTGAGGCTAATGCAGTTTTTTGAATACTTGGTACTGAAGCTAGTTCGCTAGATGTTTCACTGCTGCTATTACAGCCGGCAACAAATAATAAAGATGAGCATACGGCGCTTGTTATTAATGCTTTCATTGTTAGACATGTGTCCTATTTATAATTTTAGTGAACAGATAGTAAAGTGTTGTTTTGATAAATACCAGTCAGAGAAACATCCGTTTACAACTTTAGAAATTTCAGCTGTATGGCTATTTTTACAGTTTTAAATAATAAAAGTTACGCTTGCAGTTAACAATATGTTTACAAGTGCTTTATTTGAAGGAAGAAATAGTCGATAAGCAGTAAATTTAATGTATTTACTGCTATTTTTAAATTTTGTATTACAAGGTTTTTCTGTGAGGGATGGCAACATTAGAGAAAATAATGCCGGCAACTAGCGACATAAATATTAAAAAAGCTTGTGAGCCAATGTCGGGAGAAGCCAGCATATCCTGCCCAGTAACTAAACTATTTAAACCAATATAAACTTTACTACCCGGTACTAATACCACTAGGCCGAGTAGTCTTACAATACTAGAAGGCAAATTCATAATACGAGAAAACAAGTTGGAATATAAACCAAGGGCAAAAGCGCCAACAAAAGCTCCTACTGAAGCGCCAAGTGAAGCGCCTACGGAAGCTCCTACTGAAGTAGCTACGCATGCTTGTGAAGTTCAGGGCGATGTTGTC
>JALJPB010000180.1 GCA_022969175.1 Colwellia sp.
GTATTTAATATGAATAAAAAAGGAGCGTTGAAGTCTGTTATTATGGGGTCCGATGAAGGCACTACCATAGATCATGCCGAGAACTTGAAATAATCCACTCTATTTAATACGACAGTTTATAAAAGAATTATAACTCTCGTTAAATTATGCTTTAAGGAAAATAATTGTGATAAACGAAATTAAAGAAGATGCTCAAGACCGTATGGGTAAAAGTATTGAGTCTTTTAAATTAAGCCTTAATAAGGTTAGAACGGGTCGTGCACACGCTTCATTACTTGATAATATTTCAGTAGATTATTATGGAATGGCAACGCCATTGAACCAAGTTGGTAATATTTCAGTGCCAGATGCTCGCAGTTTAGCGATTACAGTTTTTGATAAAGGCATGATTAGCGCGGTAGAAAAGGCTATTTTAAAATCAGATTTAGGTTTAAACCCGCAATCTAATGGCACATTAATTCGTATTCCTTTGCCTCCGTTAACGGAAGAAAGACGTAAAGATCTCGTTAAAGTGGTTCGAGGTGAAGCAGAGGGCGCTAAAGTGGCAATCCGCAATATACGTCGTGATGCAAACTCTGATATCAAGGCATTAGAAAAAGAAAAAGAAATCAGTGAAGATGAGATGCATCAATCTGAAGATCAAATTCAAAAAATTACCGATACCAATATTAAACATGTTGATGATTTGTTAGCCAAAAAAGAATTAGATTTAATGGAAATTTAGTTTTTCATTAACATTAAGAGCGCCGTATTTTAATGCTATGCCTTGCTAGATAAAAGGTTATAAGTAAAGAAGTTACGGCGCTTTTCGTCTATTTAATATGACACTTTTTGTCTAGTTAATTTGAAAATACCAGCGGTAAACTTTGGAGATGAAGTGAGTAACACTGATTTAGTAAATCCCTCAAAAAAAGTAATTCCTCAACACGTTGCTATCATCATGGATGGTAATGGCCGTTGGGCAAATTTACAGGGAAAGACACGAGTTTTAGGGCATAAAGCAGGTGTTTCATCCGTTAGGGCTATTGTTTCAGATTCTCGAGAATTAGGTATTAAAGCGTTAACTTTGTTTGCTTTTAGTAGCGAGAATTGGCAACGACCGAAAGCAGAAGTTAGCGTATTAATGGATTTGTTTATGTATGTATTGACTAAGGAAGTTAAACGTTTACATAAAAATGATATCCGCTTTAAAGTCATTGGTGATGTTAGCCGCTTTTCCAGTAAGTTACAGCAAAAAATAATTGCGTCAGAAAAATTAACTGAAAACAATACAGGTATGGTATTGTCAGTTGCCGCAAATTACGGTGGCCGCTGGGATATCGTTCAAGCTGCTAAACAAATAGCGAGTAAAGTTGCATCAAAGCAAATGACTTTAGATGACATTACCGAGCAGTCTTTATCTGCACATGCCTGTTTGGCAGAAGTACCTGATTTAGATTTACTTATCCGAACAGGTGGTGATTGTCGAATTAGTAATTTTTTATTATGGCAAGCTGCTTACGCGGAATTTTATTTTACTGATGTATTGTGGCCTGATTTTGACTCAGAACAATTTAATAAAGCTTTAGCTGTTTTTGAACAACGTGAACGCCGTTTTGGTCAAACAGGCGAGCAAATAACAACAGTTCAATCAGCTGTATAATAATAATAGATAAAAAAGGATATCGCTTGTTAAAGCAAAGAATACTAACCGCACTCATACTGGCCCCTGCTGTAATCGCGGCAATTTTTTATTTACCGTTAAATTATTTTTCCGGTTTTATTTTAGCTGTTATAGCAATAGGCGCATGGGAGTGGGGACCTTTAATGGGGTTCGCAAGTAAGGGGCGTCGATTATTTTTTGTCGCAACTACTGTGTCTTTAATTTCACTACTTTGGTACTTAATTCCACTTAACTCACTTTGGGCATTTAATATTGATATTACCGAAGGGAGTTTATATAGTCCTCAATCAGCCGTTGTATACCTATTATGGTTAGCAGTCGCTTGGTGGATATTGTCAGCAATTCTAACTTTGCTATATCCAAAATATAGTAAGTTTTGGTCAAGTCATCGCTCTATTCGCGGGATTTTTGGTTGGTTAACCTTAGTACCTACTTGGATGGCATTTATGGTACTTCGCAGTAGCGAATATTCAACAGACCCATATCATGGTGCGCAATTAGTAATGTTTTTGTTTCTTATGGTTTGGAGTGCTGATATTGGTGCTTATTTTGTTGGTAAGTCATTAGGTAAACACAAACTATTGCCAAATGTCAGTCCAGGAAAAACTATTGAAGGGGTTGTTGGTGGAGTGATAACTGCCTGTGTATTTATCGGTATTGCTGGCTATATAATTGGTTGGAATAACCAACAGTTTACTACCGTTTTATTAGTGACTGCTCTTATTACTATAGTGTCAGTTTTAGGTGATTTAAATGAAAGTATGTTTAAACGCCAAGCGGGTATTAAAGACAGTGGCTCTATTTTACCTGGGCATGGCGGAATACTTGATAGAATTGACAGCTTAACGGCAACAGCGCCTATTTATGCATTATGTTACATTATGGTTGGCTGGTAAATAGTATTGAAATCCATGACAAAAAAGCAATCACTACCGCAAAGAAAACTTTGTATATTAGGCTCTACTGGCTCAATTGGACAAAGCACATTGGATGTTGTTCGTCTACATCGTGATAAATACACTATCGTTAGTTTAGCGGCTAACTCCAGTGTTGATGTAATGTTTGAGCAATGTGTTGAGTTTTCGCCAAAACAAGTTGTCATGGTATCAAAGCCCCATGCTGAGCAACTGAAACAGCGTTTAGATGCTCAATCGTTGAACATAGAAGTACTTTTTGGCACTGAAAGCCTCGTAGAAATCGCTCAGTCAGCTTTAACAGATACTGTTATGGCTGCTATCGTCGGTTCGCGCGGGTTGCTATCTAGTTTAGCTGCTGTTCGCGCAGGTAAACGTGTGCTGCTAGCGAATAAAGAAGCTTTAGTCACATCAGGTCAAATTTTCATTGATGCAGTGATAGAGTCAGGTGCCGAGCTGTTACCCATAGACAGTGAGCACAACGCGATATTTCAATGCCTGCCCATGAGTGCTCAGCAACAGTCAAGTACCTGTAACTTACTCGATAGTGGAGTGAGTAAAGTCTTATTAACTGGCTCTGGTGGGCCTTTTAGAACTTTAGATAAAGACCAATTAATTAACGTTACGCCTGATCAAGCATGTGCTCACCCAAATTGGAAAATGGGCCGTAAAATATCTGTTGATTCAGCAACAATGATGAATAAGGGTTTAGAATTTATTGAGGCTAAATGGCTGTTTAATTTAAAACCTGAAGATATTCAAGTGGTACTTCATCCACAAAGTACGATACATTCAATGGTACAATATAAAGACGGCTCCGTTATTGCCCAAATGGGTAATCCAGACATGAGAACACCTATTGCTCATGCTTTAGCATTTCCACATCGAATTGACTCTGGAGTAAAACCTCTCGACTTTTTTAATACCGCTGCATTTGAATTTCAAAAGGTAGATTTTGAGCGCTACCCAAACTTAAAATTAGCTATTGATGCCTGTAAAAGTGGTCAATCGGCATGTACCATTTTAAATGCGGCTAATGAAATTGCAGTTGATGCATTTTTGAACGATAAAATTAAATTTACTGATATTTTTAAAATAAATGAAACTTCTGTTAATAAACTTGTCTCACAAGAGGTGAAAGATATTGATGGTGTAGTCGCATTAGACCAAAGAGCACGAGATTTTGCTCGGTCATTATTAATCTCTGACGAATTTTTAAATGCTGAGGTTATAAAGTAGTATGGTTGACTTTTTCTGGAACTTAGCATCATTTGTTGTTGCACTGGGCATATTAGTAACTGTTCATGAATATGGACACTTTTGGGTTGCTCGTAAAAATAATGTGAAAGTGATCCGTTTTTCTATAGGTTTTGGTCCTGCGCTATGGCGAAAAACAGATAAATTGGGTACAGAATTTGTTATTGCACTAATACCCTTAGGCGGATACGTTAAAATGCTTGATGATCGTGTTGATGACGTTTGTCAGCAAGACCGAAATAATACTTTTAACGCTAAATCTGTTTATCAACGAATTGCCATTATTGCTGCAGGTCCGATGGCAAACTTTGCCTTTGCTATTTTTGCCTTTTATTTAATGTTTCTCATTGGAGTACCTAGCTTAAAGCCGGTAATTGGTAATGTTGAGCTTAACTCTATTGCTAGTGAGGCGAGTTTACCTGGTAATGTAGAAATTGTTGAAGTAGCAGGTATGACAACATCCAATTGGCAAGATGTGAATTTAGCGTTAATGGGAAAAATTGGCGATGCTAGCATTGAGATAAAAACTAAATCGTCTGATAGTCAATACATAAGTACAACAACTTTAAATACCAACGAATGGAATTTTTCACCCGAAAATTCTTCTGCGTTAACCAGCCTAGGTATTGTTCCTTTTCGTCCCCAAGTACATAGTGAAATAAACCATGTCGAAAAGGGCAGTCCTGCTGAGAAAGCCGGCTTAAAAGTAGGAGATAAATTAATTGCGATTAACGATAAACAAATTAATGATTCTTGGATGTTGTTTTCAGATGAAATTAAATTATTTCCAGATACCCAGGTAACTGTATATATTGAGCGTAATGGTAAATCTGAGCAAGTTAAGGTAACGCCAAAAGGTATTAAAAGAAATAATCAATTAGTGGGGTATTTAGGTTTAGCACCTAAATTTGATCCTTGGCCTCCTGGTCATCAAATTCAATTGGCTTATGGGCCTGTTGATGCCATTGGTCAAAGTATTAATCGAACATGGAATCTAGTTGTATTGAGTTTCGATATGATTGGAAAATTGATTACTGGTGATTTGTCGGTGAAAAATTTAAGTGGGCCAATTGCCATAGCGCAGGGGGCAGGTAGTAGTGCTGGTTATGGATTTGTCTATTTTTTAGGCTTTTTAGCGTTAATTAGCATTAATTTAGGAATAATTAACCTTTTACCACTCCCAGTACTTGATGGCGGGCATTTACTTTATTATCTTATCGAGCTAGTTTCAGGAAAACCAGTTCCTGAAAAAATACAAGAAGTCGGTTTTAAGTTTGGCGCCTTAGCTTTATTAGGATTAATGAGTATTGCATTATTTAATGATTTTTCTCGATTATAGTGTAAACAGTTAGATAATAATTTGGTGATATTTCGATGAGTCCGCTCACAAAAGGTGAAGGCTCAACTGTAAAGTTACTGAGTAATAAATAATTTAAAAGAAGTAGTAAAGTAAATATTTATGATAATTAAAAAAATTGCATTAGCCATTT
>JALJPB010000181.1 GCA_022969175.1 Colwellia sp.
AAAGGGGGAGCAGGTTTGGGTTATGAAGGGATGTGGAACGGTGCAAAAAATTGGCAAATCAACGTTTGTGACTTTTCCCACGAACAGTTTATCAAACATTTTGGTTTGATTTGGGCCAAGGCCTTTATAGGCGTTGATTAAGTTTATTCTGTGTTGTAAATGATAACTGAGTTTATCTTGCAGGCCGTTGGAAAAATCGACTTTGATAGTACGGTCTTGTTTAATATTTTTAGCGGTTGAATTTTTTCGATCGTACGACCAATGATAATATTTATCCCTACCAGTACCTTCACGTTTATATTGATAACTTAAGCTAGTCACTTTATCGTTATTTACTGTTAAAATAGAGGTTTCTTTTCGGTCATCTGAAAAAATGAGCCATTCAATGTAATTGTGATAACTGTATTCAAAACTACCATCAGCAAGCTTTTTTAGTTGCCTAGTGGCTTCTCCTACGGGATCTGACTTGTGAATAACACTGTACGTTGAGGTAAAGGGTTTAACTATTAGCGTATTGGAAGTTTCAGCGTTATTGTTTTCGTGAGTTTGAGCAAAAGAGAAAGAGCAGATAAAACAAGTTAATAAAGTTAAACGGTTAAAGGTTTTAATCATTGATATTCTCTTGTTTATATCTAAATATGGTTTTTATTAAATTAGATAAGTAGATTATTCAAAGTTAATTAAGGCTACTCGTCATTAGCATACCCTGCCAGTGGTAAATTACAACCATCTAATACTGCTTCTTCATTAACCATGGTTAATCGGCCTAAACCTAACCATTTTACTACCAACGGGTAGATGCGATGTTCTTGTTCATGTACTCGTTTGGCTAAATCATCAGCGGTATCTTCAGGAAAAACGGGTACTTTAGCTTGTAATATTACCGGACCACCATCAAGTTCTTCAGTAACAAAATGTACACTAACGCCGTGTTGGGTATCACCGGCATCGATAGCTCGTTGATGGGTGTTCAGCCCTTGGTATTTAGGTAATAGTGACGGATGAATATTGATTAACCTACCTTGGTAATGATTGACAAAATCGGCTGTTAATATTCTCATAAAGCCAGCAAGGACGATAAGGTCTGGTTTTAAGAGATCAATTTTTGACATCATCGCTTGATCGTAGTTTTCTCTTGAATCAAAGTCTTTGTGCGACAAAGCCATTGTTTCAATGTTTTCGTCACTCGCTCTAACTAAGCCGTAAGCATCGGCTTTATTAGACAAAACACCAACAACCTCACCAGGGAAGTTGTTGGATTTGCAGGCATTAATGATTGCCTGCAAATTAGTACCACTGCCAGAAATTAAAACAACGATTCTGCTTTTCTTTGACACTAACTCGGTCATAAATTCTGGCATAGCTTAATTAAGCTCCGGTAGTATTGTTGATAATCACTTGTTCTTCATTTTCTTGAGCTGTTTCAATAGCACCAATATGCCAAGCATTTTCTCCATGGGCTTTTAATAACTCAATGCTTTGTTCAAGTTTGTCTGCAGGTACAGCGATAATCATGCCAACACCACAGTTAAAGGTACGATACATTTCATGAGTAGTAATGTTACCTTTTTCTTGAAGCCAGTTAAAAATCTCAGGCCATTGCCATGAACTACCGTCTATAACAGCTTTAGCGCCTTGGGGTAAAACGCGTGGGATATTTTCCCAAAAACCGCCACCAGTGATATGACATAAAGCATGAGCTTTAACTTCTTTAAGTAAAGCCAATACTGATTTTACATAAATTTTAGTTGGTTCAATTAAATGATCGCCAATGCTTTTACCATTAAGTAATTCATTGGTATCGGTATTGTTAACTTCTAATACTTTACGAATAAGAGAGTAACCATTTGAATGGGCGCCAGAAGAGCCAAGTGCGATGATTTGATCACCAGCAGTAACTTCGCTGCCATCAAGTAAACGCGATTTTTCAGCTATACCTACACAAAAGCCAGCAATGTCATAATCGCCTTTATGGTACATGCCTGGCATTTCTGCCGTTTCACCGCCAACTAATGCACAACCAGCGAGGATACAACCTTCTGCGATACCTTCAACAACAGCAGAAGCAACAGCAACATCTAATTTAGCGGTTGCGTAATAATCTAAGAAGAATAAAGGCTCAGCGCCTTGTACAATTAGATCGTTAACACACATTGCAACTAAATCGATACCAACGGTGTCATGTTTAGCTAAATCTATGGCTAAACGTAATTTAGTACCTACACCATCGGTGCCGGCAACTAAAACAGGTTCTTTATAGCCTGTAGGTATTTGGCAAACTGAGCCAAAACCACCTAAACCACCCATAACTTCGGGACGAGTGGTGCGTTTTACTGCACCTTTAATGTTTTCAACAAGGGCATTACCAGCATCAATATCAACACCAGCATCTTTATAGCTTAAGGACTGTTTTTGTTCGCTCACGGGAAACCTCAAAAATTACCGACAGTATTTAAAGGGGCGTATTCTAACAGCGCAGAGCCAAGGATAAAATCTTTATAAGAAATTATTTTTATTATGGGCTAAAAACAAGTAATATTACGGCTATCAAATTGATTATTCGGCTTGTTTTTATTAAATATGATTAAAAACTGTTTTGTTTTTTGCTGTACCTTTATTTTTTCCTTGTCTGCATCGGTTAATGCTATTGAAGTCAAAGATTTATACCAAGCAAAAGTTCCTGTATCTTCTCAAGCTCCTAGCAAACGAAGCGCGGCTTTGAAAAAAGCGATGCAAGCGGTTCTTATTAAAGTAGGTGGCCAGGTAAGTGTATTAAAAAATGACGCGATTAAACGAGCGGTAAAAAATCATCGTTTATATGTTTCACAATACAGTTACTCTCGTGAGGAAATTAGACAATCTCCATTATCAAAGAGCAATAATGCCTCAAATAAAATAACTGAGTCACTTGTTTTGTTGGCAAGCTTTGATGAAAATAAAATAAATAAGTTATTAAAAGACTCAGGGCTTGCACTATGGGGAAGTTTACGACCTGAGGTATTATTGTGGTTAATAGAAGAAGATAAATTCTCTCGACAGATTTTGTCGGAGTCTAGTCATTCTAACTACCCTTTAATTGTTGCTAATGCTGCACAGTCAAGAGGTTTACCTGTCGTTATGCCCTTAATGGATTTTACCGACTCGACAAATATTTCAATGTCAGATTTGTGGGGACGCTTCTCATTACCAGTTAATAAAGCATCACAGCGATATTCTGCTGATGCTATTGTTGTTATAAGAGTTTCAAATAGTAGCTTATTAGCGGAATCTGAAAAACAAGCTGATTGCCGACCACTATGCGATACATCAGTTAATAGCGAACCGGTAGTATTAGACTGGACCTTGTTTGATTCAAATGGTGTACAGTCCTCTAAACAGCAATATCAAGGTAACAACAGTGAGTTATTGTTAGCAAAAGCACTTTCTGATATTACCGACGTTATTTATCAAAGTTATGCCTTGTCAGCTAATACCGAGCAGGAGATGATAATAGATGTTGTGAATATTGATTCAATTGGGACATATGTTTCTTTAACACAGTTTCTAAAAGAACTTTCTTCAGTTAACTCCGTGGAGTTATTGAGTGCTCAAGGCAGTAATCGTCGTTTTAACCTTAAATTAATTGGCTCAAAAATGACGTTGTTATCATCATTAAAGTTGGATAATAAATTAAAGCAATATATTGACCCACTTGCTGAAGTTATTGTTGATGCAGTACCTATTTTTTACTGGGATAAATCATGAGTAAGGCCGCTCAACTCGCATTATCAGTTCAGCTTCCTGATGATGAAACGTTTGAAAGCTATCAATCAACAACTAATCTAGCGACGGTTAAACAGCTGCAACTTTTTATAGACAATGATTTGTCTACGGTAACCTCGTCGAACAGCTTATATATATTTGGCGTGAAAGGTGTCGGTAAATCGCATTTATTACATGCCAGCAGTTCATATGCAGAAAAGCTCGGTAAATCATCACTTTGTTTGTCTTTTTCTGAATTACAAAATTTGTCAGTTGAAGTGCTTGATGGCCTTGAACATATTGATTTGGTTTGTTTAGACGATATTGATGTTATTGCGGGTAATCAACAATGGCAACAAGCGGTATTTGATCTTTATAATCGTCTTGCGGAACAAAATAAGTTGTTGATTGTTACAGGCAACCAAACTGCAACACAACTTGGGATAACGTTACCTGATCTTGTTTCAAGGTTAGGGTGGGGGTTTACTGAGCAGGTTAAATCATTAACGGATGAAGAAAAAGTTGCTGCACTACAATATAGAGCACAGCAACGTGGTTTACTTTTACCTGACGACGTAGTGAAGTTTTTATTAAATCGTTTAAGCCGTGAAATGAGCAGTTTAATCGAATCGTTAGATGTCTTAGATAAAGCTTCTATTCAAGAACAACGTAAAATCACCATTCCTTTTATTAAAGAAGTATTAGAAAAGTAGCAATAACTTAAGCGCTTTTATCTTTTTTCTTTCTGATACTTAAGCCTAATTCTTGTCCTCTATATTTAGCATAGTAACTGCCAGCTAAAAACATAACGGTGGCAAGTATTAATTCAATTAGGGCCCAAACCAAGTCTTTTGGCGATACCCAAAGTGTTGTTAAGCTATGCAAAAAATAAATCATTACTATAAAGCTAGACCATGCATATGTGTATGGATTGCCCTTGATCAACCCTTTTAATGGAAGTAATAAAGGCAGGGTAAACATAACAAGGGATAAAGTAGGTGATAAACCACTACTTGGGCTTAAAACAATTAACCATAACGGCATAAACAAAAGCAATGAAAAGTAACTTATTAAGGTTAAGGCTTTTAAATGCTTGGTTGAAATTCTTTGTGGTTTACTCATTGATTTATTGTACTCTCTCTAATTTTACTGTTAGCAAGTGTATTACGCATATCTATTAAAATAACGTTAATACATTTTCTGGTGGTCGACCTATCACAGCAGCGCTTTCATTAGTAACAATAGGGCGCTCGATAAGTTTAGGGTGTGCCGCCATTGCTTGAACAAGTTGTTCATCATTGGCTTGTTTAAGACTAAGGGCTTTAAATTCTTCTTCTTTTGTTCGCATCATTTCTATTGGCGATATGTTTAATTGCGATATCAGCTTCTTGATCTGCTCGACATTGAGTGGCGTTTTTAAATATTCAATAATAGTGACATCTTTGTTGGCTTTCTCGATTAGTTGTAATGTTTGTCTACTTT
>JALJPB010000182.1 GCA_022969175.1 Colwellia sp.
GAGTACTGGGATTTGGGCGCATCCATCAATAGCTAAAGACTCATTAGAAGAGGTTTTAGTTCAGCTCGACTTAACCGAGCAAGTGATTATTTTTAATAGTACAACCTATCAAAAAACATCACAGACGACATTAAAAAAACTGGTACAAGAGCGTTGGAATATTGAACAGCTCTCTAATGATTATCAGTTGATTTTAGATGCTTATCGACCGTTATTACTTGATGTCATGGAAAAAGAAAAGCCAACACCTCAACAAGCTTTTTTACTAAGAACATTATTTATCCATGAGTTTCGTCGGGTATTAATTAAAGACCATGAATTACCTGAGTCGATGTTACCTTATGACTGGCCTGGGTTTGAAACAGTAGAGTTGGCAGAAAAGCTTTATGGATTATTAGCAGATGACTCTATTGATTATGTACAAACGCACTTAAAGAATCCTCAAGGACATTTACCTCGCGTAAATCGAACCTTCTGGCAGCGCTTTAAAAAGTCATAGTTGTATTCGCCAAGGTTTTGCATTATTGGTTTTAAAATAGAGTTTAATCAAAACCGACAATTAAATGAGTAATTCAAATCCTGAGTCTTGTTAATATCTGAAATGTGAGTAGTTAATAACTACATCATCGAATATTCATTCTTCTCAAATAATTCACTTAAGTATAAACTGAATATCTAACTTTCCATTTTAAATCAAATGGATACGTCTATCGTAAACCTATTTATATAAATAATATATTTTTGATAAGACCTTTTAGGATTAATTTTCATATTGTGTTGATAACTTAAAACTAAGGAGTTATTTATGAAAGTTAACCTAGCAGGTTATTTACTCACCTTTGCATTTGCTTGTATAACATTATTCACCATATCCATATCCATATCCATACCGACGGCTTGGTCAGGAGAGACTGAAGACTTTGTCTCTAAGCTTAAAACACACTATCAAAAAGCACCGCGACTTGAGGTCTTCTCACTAAACTATCACTACTTTGGCGGAGGAGACCCCTATCAAACTTGGGATTATCAATCACCGCAAAGATACATGGCATTAAGAATGGTTGAAATCGACTTGGTAAAAAAGCATTTTGTCGAAAATGATACCCATTTTTTTTCGGGTGGCCGGATATTTGAAAGAGTCCAATTCCAGAATGATATAGAAAGCTTTTTCTATGATAACAATGGGCTCGCTTTAGGTAAGCGCGTTCTTAGGCAAAACATGGATAGCTTTGATGAAAAGAAAGATCACGTTTTTATAAATGTCGATTTTCTTGCGGTAACATCTCTACTTGAGGAGAGTAATGTTACGGCAACCATCAAGCTTCAGCAGAACAAAATATCGGGGCAAACAACCCTCACACATAAGATTTCTGATGATAATGTCATCGATTATGTATTTAGAGGCAGTCCGTTGCGACTGGTGTCAATTAACAACAAATCCCAGCAAAAAATCTATGTTTATGAAGACTATCAAACCACCAATGGTTTAACCTTTGCCCGTTCCATTCTTAAATATTATGATGGTGCAATCAAACCAAGTTTTATCCATCGGATTGACCAATTGAAAATCATTGATAAAATTGACCCTAATAGACTGCAAGTTCCGCAAGAATTTGGCCCGATAATCCCTGAAAGTGATAGAACTCTGCTATCAAAAGAAATTGCATCAGATCTTTATCTTGTTACCGATGCTTCAGCCTCGCGCAATGTATTATTTAAAGTCAATGGTGATGAAATTATGGTTTTTGGTGCCCCTGTTAATACCGTGTTAGCAGAGCAAACTATTAAACTTATCCTTGTCCAGTTTCCGAACAAGAAAATCACCTCAGTCTATGTGACCCACCCGCACTGGGATCATATTGCTGGTCTGTCGGCCTATGCTAATCGGGATGTTGTGATCCGTGCCGATGCATATAGTATTGCAGCCATCAAAGCCTATCCAAGCTTTGCTGGCGACATTGACAGCTTCAAGTTCCAAACTATTGAGCATAATCAAATGATTGATGGCGTACGCTTTTATGTATTGGAAAATTCTCATTCCAAACGGGAAAGCTTCGTTTATTTCAAAGACAGCGCTATTATTTATCAAGGCGACTTACTTGAAGTTGCTTTCGATAATACCATTGCTAAGTTAATACCAAACTACACCAAAACCTTTATTAATTTTGTCCGAAATAAGCAGCTTAAATTCAGTCGCATTGTAGCTCACCACCGAAATAACAATATCTCTATTGAAGTCATGAATAAAATCTATGATGGCGATATGTGATAGTAAAGGCGTAATTACGGCGCATTAAAACTAAAAAGGTTGGCTATCTGATGAGTTATAGGTACAACGGCCTTTTTAGGGATTAAGTGCTAGCCGTTTTATTTCATTCGTACTGCGCCAACTTGCAGTAGCATTGTCATTAATGTACTGCGAATAAAAATCACAGTTTACTTGCTGGTTACATAAAAGCAGTGCTGCATCTAGGCTCAACGAGCGGTTTCCCACGAGCTGCGCTTGTTCGAAGGTACGTTGAGCGTGGCTGATCATTTTATTCGTTTGCTGTTTAGCTTGTGCCATTAAGGTTTTGAGATAAGAATTGCTGGCATTAATTGAGGTAATAGTGTCAATTAATGCTTGGGCTTCAACAAGTCGATTTTGCTTAATGTAATGTTGCATCAATTGTCTTCGGCTAGACTGTGCGGCCCAATGGTCAGGTGTTACTGCAGTAAGCTTGAGCACCTCTTTTAAATGAGGTTCTTTTTCTGATAATGCTTCAGCGAAAGTCGCATAACGATAGGATATCAGAGCAAAGTGATAATTGGGTAACTGGTAAGCATTTATTTTATTCTCAGCTTGTTGAAGATAAAGAGTTTTATCGCCATCCTTGTGGTAGTTATGTGCCAACACAGCTAAGTGAATGATAGCTTCTATCTCTCCAAGCTTATTTTTGGCAGCAAAGGCAAGTTGTGCAGACTTTAATAAACTCGTTTTCACTGCAGGGTAATTTTTCTGCTGATTATCTAACCAAGATTGGTAGTACCAAGCCTGTGCTTGGTACTTTAAGTCATTTATTTTTTCAAATTGCTCAATGGCTAATTTCAGCTTCTGAGCACTTAAATCATACAATTTCTTTTTTGTTAATATTTTGCTCTGATAAAGCAGTGCTCTGCCCATATGTTGTGTGTTGTTTTGAGATTGAGCGAGGTTGATTAATTTGTCGGCCATCACCATGGCTTTTTCGAGTTCGTCGGTTTTATAATAGAAAATGCTCAATTTTCGTAGGATGATAAGGTCGTTAGGCGAGACTTGATGGGCAATTGATAATCTAGCCTGTTTAAGGTCAAGTGGCTGAGGTTTACTTATGAAGTCATAAATTATCTGCTGCTTTAAATGCCGCTGCATTTGTTCGAAAACATCTTGCTTTGATGAGCCAGATAGTTGACCTGGCCAATCTGAAAAAGGGCCTGTCACCATAAAATCTAAATAGGTTTGTTGCTTATAGGTACGAATTTTACCGGTTAATATAAAGCGGTGAGTCTTCGACAATTTGGGGTATTCAGTCTCTATTGCATCTTCGAATAGCTCAGTATCAAGGTGAGATAACACGGTAAAATCAAAGTCACTATTATCTTCAAATATTGCATCTTCAAGAATGATGTCTTCATGTTTAGCTCTGGTTTTATGATCAAGGTTAGTCATGGGGATATAGGCTAATTTAATCACTGAGTGTGACTTTTCTAGCACCAACTTGTTTGGTGAGTAAATAACCACGAAGGTGATGAAAATTATGCAGGTTAAGCCAACAAGTTGCCAAAAACCTCGCTTTTTAGCTAGCCTTAAGTGAGGCGATTGTTGTGATGAGTCGAAGACATTTTGTGAATGCAGATTGTCTGGTATGAACTGAGTTTCAGGCGTAACAACTTCAGTGTTTAGTTGCCATTGGTAACCACGTTTTGGAAAGGTCTTAATGGCGTCGATACCAAACAGATTTCTTAAGTGACTAATGTTTTGAAAAACAACTTGTTCAGATACTATTTTGTTTTGCCAAACAAGAGATAGAATATCTTCTTTATTTAAAACAGTATCAACTTGTTCAAGCAATACCGCTAATACTTTGGCTTCAGTATGACGAATGGCCAGTGCCTCGTCATTTTTAGTTAGTAGTAAACTTTCACTGTCAAATTCGAACTCATTAAATCTATAACGCATTGTTTTATTGTGTAACTTACATATCTTATTGTTTTGCCACTATCTTAACTTATTGGCATTAAAAGAGTATTACTATTCAAGTTAAATGTTTTTTAAGGTTTAATACTTGAAATTCTCCAAATCAGCCACTATAACTGGCCTTTTATGTCGATTATTTCGTTTTGATTTTGGTCGTTTGGGTACTGATTTCTGACTTGAACAGCTGTATGCACAACTAAAAATTTATATTCAAAATGTCAGAGCAAGATGAGTTACTGAACTTTAGCAGAGCATTAAATAGATTATCGAGCTACTAATACATTGTTTTCATTTTATCTATACCGTGTTGTAGTGTCTTTTGCCAAGTCAGCTCTATCGATGAGTCGAATTGTTGATCAAATTCACGGGCAGTATCAATTAAACAATTTAGCGACTAGTTTATTACTAGCAATAAAACGTTGATAAAATGAATAAATTTTGATGTAGCTAAACATCAGTTTCACTGAGTTAATAAATGTTGGGAATTAGCGTTTGTCGATCACACGTTTAGCTTTACCTTCAGAGCGAGGCAAACTTCCTATTGCTTCTACAACAACAGACGATGATATACCAATCATAGTTTTAACTTTATGCTGAAGTTCTTTAATCACAAACTCATGTTCGTTGTCAGAGAGTTTTTTATTGGCTTCAACCTTTATCGTCACTTTATCTAAATTACCTTCTTTGCATACTTCAATTAAGTAGTGAGGAGCCAGTTGTTCAATGGATAGAATTTGTTCCTCAATTTGTGTTGGAAATACATTTACACCGCGAATAATGAGCATATCATCACTACGACCCGTTATTTTATCCATGCGCCGCATGACACAACTTGTGCCTACTAAAAGACGTGTTAGGTCACGTGTTCTGTAGCGAATAATTGGTAGGGCTTCTTTGGTCAAACTGGTAAACACCAGCTCACCTTCCTCACCATCTGGTAATACTTCACCTGTTTCAGGATCAATAATTTCAGGGTAAAAGTGGTCTTCCCAAATTGTAGG
>JALJPB010000183.1 GCA_022969175.1 Colwellia sp.
CAATTAGGCAAATCGAACTATGTAGATGTTTGGCAAGCTATGCAAAAGTTTACCGATGATCGCAACGATGAAACACTAGATGAATTATGGTTAGTTGAGCATCCGCCTGTTTTTACCCAAGGCCAAGCGGGAAAAGAAGAACATATCTTAATGCCAGGAGATATTGAAGTAGTCAAAGTCGATAGAGGTGGACAAGTAACTTACCATGGCCCTGGCCAGCAAGTTATTTATTTTATGATCAATCTACGCCGTAAAAAAATAGGTGTTAGACATTTAGTCACCTTGATTGAAAACAGCATTGTCGCAGCTTTAAGCGATTATAATATTACCGCTTACGCAAAGCCTGATGCGCCTGGTGTTTATGTTGACGAAAAAAAAGTCGCTTCTTTAGGCTTACGGGTAAGAAAAGGTTGTTCATTCCATGGTTTAGCACTCAATGTTAATATGGACTTATCGCCATTTTTACGCATTAATCCTTGTGGTTATGCAGGACTTGAAATGGTGCAAACCGCAGATATGAATGGTCCAACAGATATACAAAGTGCCGGTAATTCACTGGTTAAACACTTAATACCATTATTAGAAGCGACAGATGTTCGCTTTCACACAGGATTCGATAGCTAATGACAACTAAATCTACACGTGTTGCACCCGGTACTAAAATGCGTGATGCCGATAAAATGGCCCATATTCCAATTAAAGTAGTCGAGTCGACACGTGAAAGCATGTTACGTAAACCTAAATGGTTAAGAATTAAGTTACCTCGTTCTACAGATAAAATTGATAAAATCAAAGCGGCACTACGTAAACATGACTTACATTCAGTATGTGAAGAAGCCTCTTGCCCAAATTTGTCTGAATGTTTTAACCATGGTACGGCAACCTTTATGATTCTGGGTGATATATGTACTAGACGATGTCCTTTTTGTGATGTTGGTCACGGACGTCCTCTTGCGACAAATCCTGAAGAGCCTAAAAAGTTGGCGCTAACATTAAAAGATATGGCACTAAAATACGTGGTTATTACCTCTGTTGACAGAGATGACCTACGCGATGGTGGTGCACAACAATTTGCCGACTGTATTAAAGAAATCAGTGAGCATGCACCAAATACCAAAGTTGAGATCCTAGTGCCTGACTTTAGAGGGCGCATGGACAGAGCTTTAGAAATACTCAATCAAACTCCTCCGCATGTTTTTAATCACAATTTAGAAACAGCACCACGCCTATATACCAAGGCACGTCCAGGCGCTAACTATCAATGGTCACTAGATTTATTGAAAAAATTTGGCGAAGTTAACCCTGATGTTCCAACTAAATCAGGTTTAATGGTTGGCTTGGGTGAAACAGATGAAGAAATATTACAAGTGATGCGCGACTTAAGAGCTCACGGTGTAACAATGTTAACTATCGGTCAGTATCTACAACCAAGTAAACATCATTTACCTGTTGAGCGTTATGTTCATCCTGATGTGTTCGACATGTATCAAAAAGAAGCAATGAAAATGGGGTTTGACCATGCTGCCTGTGGTCCATTAGTACGTTCTTCCTATCATGCTGATAAACAAGCGGCTGGTGAAGAAGTTAAATAGCTGACTTAAAGAGTTAAATAAACTAAGTTTATTATATACTTGAGCTGCTTAAATTTACCTTAAGCAGCTCATCTTTAAAACTTTGTGCTTCCCATCTTAATTATGAATTTTCTCAACACGTTCAAATACTGTTTTTATCTCTGACTCTGCACCACCAGTGAGCCTGCTAACAACAATAATCGCTAAAGTACAAACAATAAACCCTGGTACTATTTCATACATTAGTGCACTTAATGTTTGCCCACCTATGGTAATAGGTGCATAGATCCAAATTAACACAGTAAATGCGCCACTCAATACACCAGCTAAAGCTCCATTTCTATTCATCTCTTTCCAATATAAGCTTAGTATTACTACAGGGCCAAACGCTGCGCCAAAACCTGCCCATGCATTACTCACTAAACTTAAAATTGAACTATCACGATCATAGGCTAAATAAATAGCCACTAAAGCAACTAATAAAACAGATAGTCTGCCAACAAAAACCAACTCTTTATCACCCGCTGTTTTATTTATAAAAGCTTGATAAAAGTCGCCAGTTAATGAGCTCGATGTCACTAATAGTTGTGATGATATTGTGCTCATAATCGCCGCCAATATAGCCGCTAATAAAAATCCAGCGATTAAAGGGTGAAACAAAACTTGTGAGAGCAAAATAAAAATTGTTTCTGGATCGGAAAGCTCAAGACCAGTTTTTGCTACATAGGCTATGCCTGCAAAACCTGTTGCCATAGCACCAATAATGGCAACTATCATCCAAGTCATCCCTATCCGGCGCGCTGTGGGTAAATCTTTAATGCTTCGTATCGCCATAAAGCGAACAATGATATGAGGTTGACCAAAATAACCTAAGCCCCATGCCATGGCAGATAAAATACTCAGCAGGCTAACGCCACTAAATACATTAAATAAATCAGGATTAATAGCGCTGATAGTTGACTGTACTTCTGCTACACCACCCACTTCATTAATCACAACAATTGGTACTAAAACCAAAGCGACAAACATAATACAGCCTTGTACAAAGTCAGTTAAACTTACCGCTAAAAAGCCGCCAAATATGGTATACATCACAACTACACCAGCGGTAACATACAAACCTGTTTGGTAGTCTAGGCCAAAAGAGCTCTCAAATAACTTGCCACCAGCAACAATACCAGACGAAGTATAAAGGGTAAAAAAGATAATAATGACTATTGAAGAAACTATTCTTAACAACTTAGACTTGTCATCAAAACGGTTTTCAAAATAGTCTGGTAAAGTAATTGAATCGTTAGCCAGCTCTGTATAGGTACGTAAGCGTGGAGCAACAATCAAGTAGTTTAGAAAAGCACCGATAATAAGTCCGACTGCAATCCAAGCACTACTTAGGCCGGTAATATACATAGCGCCTGGCAAGCCCATTAACATCCATCCACTCATGTCTGAAGCACCTGCTGATAATGCAGTAACCGATGGGCTTAAACTACGTCCACCCAACATAAAGCCAGCGACATCGCTGGTTGATTTTCGATAGGCGTATAAACCTATGCCCAACATCACCATAAAATAAATGGCTAACGAAATAATTGTTCCTGTTTCCAAAGTTGACTCCATAAATACTTGTTTTTATTAGTTTCTGTGCTTATATTTAATAAATTCAATAAACTTTATTACCAATAAGATAGCTTATAACAATAAATTAGAATATCAGCAGTTTTTAAAGTTAATTAGGTTTATATTTATCATGTTTACGGTAAACTAACTACTAAAACGTAGAACAACAAATAATCAAAGTATTACCTTACGTTTCAACCGCTGCAAATATAACAAATAAATAATGAAATGCAGCCTTGTTTACCATATATTCACTGTAATGAAAGTATTCTCAGGATAATTTATGTATTTTTACGCGGCTCGACAGCCTATTTTGGACAGAGATAAAAACCTTTTTGCTTATGAATTACTATTTAGAGACAGTATTGATAATGTCTTTCCTGACATCGACGGTGATGAAGCAACAAGTAAAATGGTAGAGGCCAGCAAATTCAATATGGGAATTAGCGACTTTACTGGTAACAAACCTGCGTTTATTAACTTTACCTTAGAAACCCTCGAGCAAGGCTATCCTCAAATGTTAACAACAGATGAAGTGATAGTTGAAATATTAGAGAACATTAAGCCAGGTAAGAAACTACTCTCTTTATCAAAAGAGTTGCACGAAAAAGGTTATACACTTTCATTAGATGATTACCACCATCAAAAAGTATGGCTGCACTTTTATCCATTTATTAAAATTATAAAAATCAACGTCCAACGGGTTGACATTGATGAAATAAATACCGTCAAAGAAGCTATTGCCGAATTCCCACATATTAAGCTTTTGGCTGAAAAAGTAGAAACTCACGCACAATACCAACAAGCATTCGATTTAGGTTTTGAGTATTTTCAAGGTTTTTTCTTTTCTAAACCAGAAATGGTCAAGAGTAAAAACCTTTCGCCATCACAAATGGCAATGGCAGAATTATTATACGAAACGTCTAAGCCAGAACTTGATTTATCAGCAATAACTGCTGTTTTTGAACGTGATGTATCACTGTCTTACAAATTATTACGATATGCTAACTCCCCTATTTTTAGACGAAGAAATGAAATTGCCACCATTAAACAAGCTTTAGTAATCTTAGGCTCTGCTGAATTAAAACGTTTTATTGGTTTAATGTTTGCAACAAATGTAAACCCTGACAAACCAACTGAATTGATTAAAGTTGCCATGGCGCGAGCTAAATTTTGCGAGCTTGTTGCTAATGAAGTTAAATCACCAATCGATGTATCTGTCGCCTTTTTAACTGGTTTATTATCAATGATCGATGCCATTCTAGATGAAGACATCGAATCTATATTAGCGAAACTTCCTTTAGCACAAGAAATCAAAGACACTCTTTTGATTAAAAAAGGAGTGATGGCGGCTATTATTAAGTTGTTGGAACTTATAGAACACGCTGACTGGGACAAAACATCTTTTGTTATCGACAAGCTGGCACTCAATAAAGAATTAGTACTTCAGCGATACAATGAAGCACTCGCTTGGGCAGATGAACAACACAAGCTCGCCAATGGTTAGTAAATATTGATAAACTAGATTAATCGAACTAACTTAATCAAACTATAAATATAAAAAACAGAGCGTATTGCTCTGTTTTTTTTATCGGTTGATTAAGGTGCAAGCTACTATACCAATTCCAATAAGTTTCTTTACACTCAGCGAGAGTTAAAAGGCTTAGAGGCAAGGCATTGATTGAAGACGACACCATGGATGGTGAAGGTAGTGCGAAGCAGGATACTAGAGCCGAGAATGGTTATTCTCGGTAACTGCTCCTGCGTTACCCTAATGTATTACATCCATGTAATAACCTTGTCAAAATCAATAACGAAAACTGTAAGCCTTTAAAACTCGCCCTTTGGGAGCTTTCCAGCGATGTGACAACCGCACAGAATTTCTTTCATATACGACTGCATGGATGCAGAAGATAGAGCGATGCAGGATGCCAAAGCCGAGAGTGACTATATGCAAAAAAATTCTATTTATTCTCAAACCGCTGGCAAGCTCTGAGTGGGAACTAACTTA
>JALJPB010000184.1 GCA_022969175.1 Colwellia sp.
GAGAGCGGTTTATTTCATCAGCTAAAAGAATGTTATTAAATATCGGACCCGGTTGGAATGTTAAGGTGGCTTTTCCTTCTATCTCTTGGTAAACCTCGGTACCGGTTACATCAGAGGGTAATAGATCAGGGGTAAACTGTACACGGCCTAGATCTACTGCTAATGATTGAGCTAAGCTCTTAACTGATCTTGTTTTTGCGGTTCCTGGTAGCCCTTCTAAAAGCACATTGCCGTTGGTTAATAAAGCAAGCAGCAGGCAATCGACAACATGTTCTTGGCCGATTACAGACTGCTGTATTTGATCTTTAAGTTGTAAAATTGCAGCTAAACTTTCACCTGTTTTTTGATCTGAACTTTGATCCGAACTCTGACCTGAACTCTGACTCATTGATCTTCCTTAATTCTTCTAAACCAGTATGTTGTACTAGTAGTTTTGCACCTGTAATACACCTAGGATGCTTTATATCTACCTTACTCAATTTACTTGCTAATGTTAATTAAAATTGTATTGTTTCTTTAATTGTAAAATCGCCTCAGGCGGTGCAACAGCTGATAGTTTATGTAAACATTGTTTTGCTTGCGGTGATTGATGCCTAAGTTGCATATCGCACAAAGCATATAAATGTTGAGGACTACGACTAATGCCATAAGCAGAAAATAAAGCTTTATAGGCTTTTAATTTATCAATACTCTCTAAACTAAGACCGTAAATATAAAAATAGCTGGCGTTTTGAGGTGCAAAGCTAGTTGCTTTAGCAAAACTTTCAGCGGCCTGACTTGTTTGTTTACTTCTGATATAAGCTAAACCTAATGCGTAAGCTAATTCGCCATTATCAGGAATTTTATCAAAGCCAGTTAGTAACGTGTCCACCACTTTATTAGGTTTGTTTTGTAAACGGTATAATTCGGCTAGGTTAATGTATGCATTGGCAAAGTAAGGCTCAATAATAAAGCTTTGTTGATAAGCTTTTTCTGCCGCTTGATAATTACCTTGGTGGGCATAAATATTACCCTTATTGGTATGAGAAAATCCGCGATCATTATTAAAATTTTGAATTTCGATATAATCGTTAATGGCAGGTTGTAATGCTAATTTTTGTTGCTCGGTTAAGCTTTGCCACAAAGGTATTAACGCCATTGCTGCTTCTGCTCGTACAGTTAAGACTTCATCACTTAACAATGGAGCAATTACACGCCACCGCTCTTTAGCGGGTAGTTGAACCGAGCCATTTACTGCACCTAATCGTATTAGACTTTCTTTACTTTTAACCGCTCTTGATATGGCAATAAGTGTATTGGTATCAGGTATATTAGCCATTCTCTCCAATGCTGAAGCCCTAATAATGGCAGGATAAGACTTAGTTTGTGCGATTTTTGATAACTGGGCTGCGGCGCCTGGAAAGTTAAAACTGGCGGTAGCAAAGGCTGGGGCAAAGTGATCGTCTTCTCTGATAGTAGAGTTAGGAAACCATGCTTTTAGCTTAGCGTCACTCCAGTCGCTATCTTTATCTTTATGACAACTTAAACAAGTATCAGGGCTATTAAATTGTTTAGCAAAATCAGGTCTTGGAATATGCCAACCATGATCTCGCCTGTTATCAACTTGCATGTAAGTTGTTTCGGGCATATGACAATTGACACACTGCGCACCTGCGGAGTTTTCTTCATGCTGGTGATGGCTTTTATTTGCGTAATAATCACCTTGATGGCACTGCAGGCAAACCACTTCTTCCGGCAATATTAACTTTGTCGAATGAGGATCGTGGCAATTACTACAAACCACACCATTTTTGTTCATTTTACTCTGTAAAAAAGAGCCGTAGACGAAGTCTTCATCATATATTTGCCCATCTGGATAATAGAGTGATGATGTTATTAAGCTCAACATATAACGTTCGCCAAACTTGTTTTTAGCCACATGATCTACATTACTAATTTGTACATGTCGACTATGACACTGGGCACAAACAAGCACTTGTTGGCTATGATTAATTGTTTCAGGCGTTAAAGTGGTAGGGTTAGCTCTACTTTTATCTGTTACCCAGTGTTTTACTGATTTTGAAATGTCACGATTAAACCCTTTAGAAAGAAAATCCTTAGCGTTTGAACTAGGATTTTTCGTCCAATCGATATGATCACTAGCTGCACCGTGACAAGCTTCGCAAGCGACGTTTATCTCACTAAATGTTGTCTTATATTGGTTTTTTTCAACATCAAAGTTCTTATTAACATTGGTTGAGTGGCAATCTGCACACATGTAGTTCCAATTTTGTCCGGTATTGGTCCAGAAAAACTCTTGATGCTTTTCAGTAAATTGAGGGTATAAATTGAACCACCTTTGGCCACCATCCCCTTTACTTCGTGAATCCCAAGCAAAGGGAATAAGTTGCACTCTGCCATCGTCAAACTCAACCATGTATTGTTGAAGGGGCTCATATCCAAAGGTGTATTTTATTTGGTAGTCGTGAAACTGTCCGTCAGGCCCTTTAATATTGACCCAATATTGTGCAGACTTTCTAAAAAATCGATTTGTGCCATTTTTATCCTTTATCTCAATATTGTCAAAATCACCGAGAACAGATTCAGGGTCGGCATGTTTCATTGCCATATCATGATGAGAACCTTGCCAAGCGCTATATTCTTTTTGGTGACAACTTTGGCATTGCTTAGCACCAACAAAACTGGCAGAAGTAAGCTCAGCTGACTTTACTTCAGCAGAAACGTTAAGCCAACAAGTTAACGAAAACAAAGTATAGAAAATTATTTGTTTGGTTTTTGAAATCATTTGTTTTTACTCATTGCTAGTCGAAAGCCAATATCAGCCATACGTACATTATTGGTTGCACCGTCTCTAATAAATACCAATGATTCATCGGCGGTAAATTCATATCCGCCACCACGTAATACTTTCATTGATTTTCTTTTTAATTGCGCAGGGGTAGGGTTATTAATACCAAAAAACGGATTGTGGCTGCTTGTTTGAGAGTAGGCTGTTCGGCTCATATTATCTTGACAAAACTCCCAAAGATTACCAGTCATATCATACAGGCCTAATTCATTAGGTGTTTTTAAACCAACAGGGTGAACCTTTTTTTGTGAATTTTTAGCGAACCAAGCAACATCATCGATGTTATTAGAGCCGCTAAAAAGAAAATTTCCTGACTTGCTACCGCCTCTGGCGGCATATTCCCATTCAGCTTCTGTCGGCAGTCTAAACTGTAGACCTGTAGCACTATTTAGTCGCTCAACAAATAGTTGAATATTGCTCCAGCTTATATTGTTTACCGGGCATTTATCACATGAAAAATAGCTGATATTCCAGCCCATAATCTCTGTAAAAATATCTTGGGTAAGTTCATAACGGCTGATATAAAAGCCATCCAAAGAGACTTTATGCACTGGTTTTTCTCGATTACGAGCTTTGGCATGATTTGATCCCATTGCAAAACTACCACTTTCTACCCACACCATAGATTGCCGTAGATCGTCTTGCAGTGATTTTGATAATGAATATTCTTTATCAGAGGTAGGCTTTTCTTCGAAAGAGCTTATTGAATCACTACTTTGGTTAGTACAAGCAGATATTTGAGAAAGTAATAACATGACTAAGCCTGTTAAAGCGATACGTGCAGGGTAAAATTGGCTCATAGTGATAATGTGGAGTTTTAAATTATAAAAATAACATGTTATCTAAGTATGTTAGTTGAGACCAGTTGTATTTGATTTTGTTATTAAATTAGAGTTTGTAATTAATAGTTTAGTCGGATCTTTACCAAAGCAGATATAAAAAAGCCACTAATAATTAAGTTAGTGGCTAGATTCAATCATTAAAATCAATGATGCTTTTTATGGAACAAAACTACCTGGTTTTTGACGCTGTGGAAACTCTTTAAAGGTTGCTTTAAATTCTGCCACTTCAAACATTGCAGGAGCAAGTAAGAACATATGCTCAGCAAACCAGTGTGAATAGGCATCAGAGTCATGCTCCATACGCTCTAGCGGATCCATTCTTAGGTTAAATATTTTTGGCGTACGCAATACTTTCCAAGGATTTTGCCAAACATTTAAACCATGACCTGTTTGTTCGCGGTAAACATATTTATAATCACCGCTACGAAGCGCAACAATTTCACCAGTATCAGACGAATAAATAAATTGTTTTCTTGGGCCTTTTTTATTGGTATCTAATAAGTGCGGTAAGAAGTTAAAACCATCAAGGTGGACTTTATATTTAGTACCGCCGTAACTAGCACCTTTTTTAAGTTTGCTAACAACATTTTTATCGCCTGCTGCCGCTAACATAGTTGGCATCCAATCCATCATTGCGATCATTTCATTTGATACTTGGTGAGGTTTTATTTTCCCTGGCCAGCGAACCATCATAGGAACGCGGTAACCACCTTCCCAGTTGGTATTTTTTTCGCCTCTAAATTGAGTGTAACCACCGTCAGGCCAAAGCATTAATTCAGCGCCATTATCTGTGGTATACATGACAATAGTATTATCAGCGATACCTAAGGTATCTAATTTATCTAATAATTGACCAACATGACCGTCATGTTCTACCATACCGTCGGCATATAAACCTTGACCAGTAACGCCATCCGATTCTGCTTTTAGGCGAGTCCAAATGTGCATACGGGTTGAGTTAAACCAAACAAAAAACGGTTTTTTCGCTTTATGGGCTTTATCAATAAATTTCAAAGCAGCGCCTAAAAATTCTTCATCAATGGTTTCCATACGTTTTTTTGTTACCGGACCGGTATCTTCAATTTTACCATCAGCATATGAATGAATTGCACCGCGGGGACCAAAACGTTTTTTGAAAGCTGCATCTTTCGGGTAATCTGGATGCTCAGGTTCGTCTTC
>JALJPB010000185.1 GCA_022969175.1 Colwellia sp.
TTTACTTACTTTTAAAATTACCAGTTGCTGTTTAATTGGTTGATGATATTGGCTAGGAATAATGGTGCCAGTTAACTGGTTTAAAACTAATTGGCTGTTTGCAACGATGCCAATATTTACCGCTTGAGAGCGAATTTGTTGAAACGTTTGATTGATATTCATCCCTGTTACTAAACTGCCTTGCACTTGTGTCCAAAGGTTAAGCGATTTTAGGGTCTCTTTGGCTGCCTTCCCATAAGGAGCCGTTTGCGGATTAGCGATAGCAAAACGTTGTTTATTTATTAGACTCGCTAATGCTTCAAGTGTTACCACCTCATTATTAGACCATAAAGCTAATTGACCGTAGGCATAAGTTTGAAGGCTATTTTCAACGGTTAAACTCGCTTCTTTTAACTTTTGAGGCCTAGTGCTGTCAGCACTGAGAAAAACATCAAAAGGAGCACCATGGCTTATTTGTAAAAATAACGTCCCTGAAGAACCACTAATAATTTGGACGGGGATATGAGTTCGCTCAGTAAATTGAGCAATCAGTTGTTCTAAAATTGGAGAGAAGTTTGACGCAACGGCAATACGCAATGGTGATGTTGTTGAGTAACAGTGAGTGCTGACAAAAATGCTAAATAGCACTAAAACAAATCTTAAACGCATCCATAGCCTCATCAACAACATAACTTTGTTAGCTCCACTGCTCAGCTTTTTTGCTGTCGCTGCTTTTCGCGGCTAACCATTTTTCACCATTTTCAGTTAGCTCCTTTTTCCAAAAAGGGGCTTTGACTTTTAAATAATCCATAATAAACTCATTGGCAGCAAAAGCATCTTGGCGATGTTGGCTGGTAATACCGACAAATACGATTTGTTCACCAATTTCAAGTCGACCAATACGGTGAATGACTTTTACTCGTCCTATGTTCCAGCGCTCTTTTGCGGTAGTGATAATTTTCTCTAGCAATTTTTCTGTCATGCCAGGGTAATGCTCTAAGGTGAGAGCGGTAACAGTTAGCCCTTCATTTTTATTACGAACTCGGCCAATAAAAGTAACCACAGCACCATCAATTTCATTATCACGCTCTAACAGTGCAACTTCATCGGCTAAACTAAAGTCAGCTTGTTGAATTGAAACTTCATTTTTCATCTATCATTACTCATTTATCTAACCGCCAGTAACGGGAGGGAAAAAAGCGATCTCGTCGCCCGACTTTATCAGGTGTTCGCCGTCAACCATGTCATGATTTATTGCACTTAATAACGCATTGTTTTCAATGAAAGTTTGCCATTGTGGTTGATGTTCGATTAATGCTTGTTTTAGCTGATTAATCGTTAAGATGTTTGTCGGATCTAGTGAAAGCTCACTACAGCCAAGCTGTTCACGAAGAGCAGCAAAAAATACAATTTTAATCATAACAACCTTTTTCTTCTTTCATCATATTGTAGAATTTACCCCGCAATGTGGGGGATGTAATGCGATAAAACTAATTAATTAGCTTGCCAATGGCCAGATTTGCCACCTTCTTTAGTTAATACTTTTATGCCATGTATTTCCATTGCCGGATCTGCGGCTTTACACATATCAAATAACGTTAAACAAGCAATAGAAACAGCAGTTAACGCTTCCATTTCAACCCCTGTTTGCCCCGTTAAACGGCATAAACTAATAACTTTAATTTGGTTATTGTTAGCATCAGTCTCAAAATCAACTTGTACTTTAGTGAGCATTAAAGGATGACACAACGGAATTAAATCGCTGCACTTTTTTGCTGCTTGAATGCCAGCAATACGCGCTACCGCAAAAACATCGCCTTTTTTGTGTTTGCCCGTAGTGATTAGCGCTAAAGTTTCGGCGGTCATCTTAATAAAGCCTTGAGCCGTTGCTGTGCGCGAACTCATGGCTTTTTCGGTTACATCAACCATATTGGCTTCACCTTGTTGATTAAGGTGACTTAACGTTGGAGAATCATTTTGCACTGTCATTAGTTACGGCTCTCACATGGCTTTGTCTTAATATTTAAATGAGGTACAAAATTACATGGGCGATGACTTGCATCTAGTTGCTCTTTAATAACTTTGTCCCACGCTGTTTTACAAGCATTGGTAGAGCCTGGTACACATAGTATGACCGTACTGTTAGCAATACCGCCAAAAGCACGTGATTGAATTGTTGATGTGCCAATTTCATGTAATGAGACATGGCGGAATATTTCGCCAAAACCTTCAACGGCTTTATCAAATAATGGCATTAATGCTTCTGGGGTATTATCACGTGCAGTAAAGCCGGTACCACCTGTTGAAATAATCGCATGAATGCTTTCATCAGCAATCCACTTTGAAACGATGGCCCTTAGTTGATAAACATCGTCTTTTACTATCGCTTTGGCTGCTAAGATATGGTCAGCTGAGACTAAACGATCGACTAATGCCTGACCTGAGGTATCGTTTGACTCATCACGGGTATCTGAGACGGTTAGTACGGCGATATTTAATGGGATGAAAGTTTTTCCACCGTGGCTCGACATATTTGAATTCCTTAATGGTTTGTTTACGTAAACTTACTTAACCTTAGTTATCTTTATTTATTTAGAGTTAAACCGGCCGAGTTTTTCTCAGCTAACCTACTATTATCGCTCTGACCCATGGTTTTAACTTGTTGCCATTGAGCTGGAGTGTTGGTATTAAAAAGCAAGGTAGATTTTTCTGGCGTTATACTTAAATGGGGTACATGTGACAATAAAGCCCTCATTGACGGACCAGTTTTGTGGTTTTTAGTTAATGGATTTTTGTTGCTAGTTGAACTGATGTTTTTAAACGCTTGAGATAAAAACAATTCAAGGTAGCCGTTATTAGGCAAATACAAAGGGATATTGTGGCCCTCAAAAAAGCAGGCTTTGTTGCTCAACTCACCTTTAAATCTAAGCTGAGTTAACGCGCTAACTTCCATTAAAGGTAAATCAACAGGCATTACTAAAATAGCTTTGGGACGATATTGTTGGATAACGCTGTAAATTCCACCGACAGGGCCAGCATTTTTAATAATATCTTGAACTTGGTGAAGATCGCCACTAACAACAACCTTGTTAAGACCAGAGTCTTTTAATAGCTGCTTACTAAAACTCAACATATCTGAGTTTTTGTAGGCGAGTTTTGCTTTATCTTGCCCCATACGTGAAGAAAACCCACCAGCGAGTACGACACCTAAACAATCATTTGTCATGTGATTAACCACCTAACATTGATAAGTTGGTGGTAGCGCCACTAAGTTTTTCATGAAGGTAGTGTGTTGCTTGTTTATCACCAAGTAGAGAGATTATTTTTCTTTTAAGTGGCTCTACATCATCACATTGTAATTGTTCTTTTAGCGATAAACCTTGTTCACCAAATAAACACAGGTGAAGCTTGCCTAATGAACTAACTCGTAAACGATTACAACTATTACAAAAGTCTTTTGAATAAGGCATGATCAAACCTACTTTTCCTTGGTAGTCAGGGTGATAAAACTCCTGTGCTGGGCCAGCAGATTTATTTTGGATAACCGGCAACCAACCATCAAGAATAAGGTTTTGCTTGATACGTGTACCTTGCACATGTTGCTCATCAAAAAACTTTTGATTATCGCCTGTCTGCATTAATTCAATGAAACGTAAAGTGATAGGAGTATCTTTAAGCCAATCAAGATAAGATTGAATATCGTAAGCATTGTACTCACGCATTAAAACGGTATTTACCTTGATCTTAGGCCGACCATCAGCAAGCGCCATATCAATACCTTTTAATATGGTATCTAGCTTATTATGTCCGGTGATTGAATGAAAGTGTCTTGGGTCTAAGCTATCAATGCTGATATTAATCGCATCAATACCTGCATCCAACCAACTCGGTAAATGTTGAGGAAGTTTATAACCATTACTGGTGATAGCGACACTTTTAATGCCAGCAGTTTGTTTGCAAGTATGGATGATTTCGGGAAGATCTTTTCTTAACGAAGGCTCACCACCGGTAATGCGAATTTTTTCTGTACCTAACTGAGAAAAAGCATTAGCAATACGCTTAATTTCTGGCAAAGATAAGAAGTCACGATCGTTATCGCACTTGTAGCCGTCAGGCAAGCAATAGTCGCAACGAAAATTGCAAACATCAGTAATCGATAGGCGCAGGTAATAAAACCTTCGGCCAAAATTGTCAGTTAACATGTCACCTTTCCAAATGTCGGGAGGCTAACGTGTTTCCTTGTTAACCCTGGCAGCAGAACCATAATTGGTTATGATGCGGCTTAAATCAGCTTGTCACTAAAGTGGGTTAGCTGAAGTAGCTCGGTGTATAAATAAGTAGCAGATACGAAAATAAGTATAACCTACTTTTATCTTGGTATAGTAATTATATTTGTGACGGTTTGCTTTGATTGAAATCAAACTATTTAAGATAAAATGACTATTATTGTTAATTAAAATTAGGCGATAATAACGAATAATTTATTTTTCTATTTTCAAGTGAATTTTTATGTCTGATTGTTGTTCCGCCCCTGGATTATTGCCCTTTGAACAAGCGTTATCAGAGATGCTTGATCAAATTAAGCCTATTACTGACACTATTACCTTACCCATTGAACAAGCCCTGGCTTATGTTTTAGCCCAAAATGTGGAAAGTCCGTTAAATGTGCCGCCTCATGATAATTCGGCGATGGACGGTTATGCTTTTGCTCTTGAAAGTCTGTCAAATAGCAATA
>JALJPB010000186.1 GCA_022969175.1 Colwellia sp.
CCACCTTGTGCTTTTTCTAATGCATGTGCACCTGCTTGAATAGACATACGACCTGCTACTTCAGACATTGGTGCTAATAATGGTAACCCACCACTTGCTGCCGTGACTGTTTCATAGGCAATACAAGTTGCGCCAGAAGCAACTAATAATTCAGTTTGTTGTGGATCTGGAGCCAAATGAAGGTAAGTAAATAAAATTTGACCAGCACGAAGCATCTTACATTCAACCGGTTGTGGCTCTTTAACTTTAATGATCATATCTGCGGTAGCAAAAATCTCAGCTGCTGAGTCGATAATTTTGGCACCAGCAGCGATATACTGCTCGTTGTCAAAACCAATAGAAGCACCGCCGTTATTTTCAACAATCACTTGATGACCATTGACTGATAATTCTTTAACACCTGCCGGTGTTAAGCCGATACGATACTCGTGGTTTTTAATTTCTTTTGGTACACCAATAATCATACTCTTCTCTCTATTATAATTTTATTTTGCTTTGTTTTAGCTGCGCCGAAGCACTGCTGTAATATTTAAATCTAGTATATTGCTATTTTAATAGAATAACCTGTCGTACTTTTTAGCAATCCGATATATTATGCTGGTATAAGTGTATTTTATGGTTGAATATATAGTGACAAGTCAGGTGGATAAACAAATTGATCGTATTGATCGAAATATTTTAGTAGAGCTGCAAAATAATGGCCGGCTATCTAATGTTGAGCTATCGAAAAGGGTAGGGCTTAGCCCAACCCCTTGTCTTGAAAGGGTTAAACGCTTAGAAAAAGAAGATTATATTCTTGGCTACCACGCGACTTTAAATCCACTTAAACTTGATGCTGCTTTATTAGTATTAGTAGAGATCACATTAACTAAGACTAGCCCTGATGTTTTTGATGATTTCTCAAAAGCGGTTCATGAATTAGATGTTATTCAAGAGTGTCATCTAGTCTCAGGTGATTTCGACTTCTTACTGAAAACACGAGTAAAAGATATGTTGGCGTACCGTGAATTGTTAGGGGATACCTTACTAAGATTACCCGCAGTAAGTGAAAGTAGAACTTATGTTGTGATGGAAGAAGTTAAATCTGCAAATTTATTACCAATAAAACGTTAATCTATTTACATTAAGCATTTTAACTAAGGCAAAAATTTGGTATTTTATCTGTTAGGGAGAAATCAATTCCCCTGAAGCAATTAAATAACAATTATAATTTTTTTGAACATCTTCCCAATGGTTACAATTTAATATGACTGAGACTTCTCAATCTTCAAAATTAAGTGGCGTTCAGCGCCTATTAGAAGCTGGATTACTATTTTCTTGCGTATTTGCCATGTTTGTTATGTTGGCATTATTTAGCTTTGATCCTGCAGACCCTGGTTGGTCTCAAACGGGTTATCAAACACCCGTTAGAAATTTAGGTGGTGCAGTAGGTGCCTATTTTTCAGATCTACTGTTAAATCTATTTGGCTTTGTCGCCTACAGCTTACCTTTTGTTGTTGCCATCAGTGGTTGGTTATTATTTCAAAAATATCACAAATTAATGCAGTTAGATTATTTAACCTTAGGTCTGAAGTTTATAGGATTTGTTATGTTCTATATTGGAATTACTTCACTCGCTAGTATGAATTTTGATGATGTCTTTTATTTTTCTGCTGGTGGTATTTTGGGGGATATATTAAGTAACAGTTTTCTACCCTATTTTTCATTTGTTGGCAGTACCTTATTGTTTTTAATGTTTGCTTGCGCAGGTTTTGTCTTATTAACTGGTTTTTCTTGGCTTAAATTTATTGACAGTGTGGGCCAATATACTATCACTGCTGTACAGCAACTATTAGACTTACCTATTTTGCTAAAAGAAAAATTCTCTTCAACACCAGATAATGACATCACCGATAAAATTACTGAGAAATCGACCACTAAAACGAAAAAAGTTTTAGCCGTTGAACATAAACCCGAAACATTGCCTGTCGAAGAACACCAAGAGCCTGTTTTCTCACTGCCTGATGAGCTTAAAGATGAGTTTTTTATCAATGAAAATTCAGATGAAAGCGATATTGCTGATGACATTGAACCGTTTGTTGCAATTGATGAGTTGATGAGTGGTCCATTAGATTTTAACGTGCAAAAAAATGTTAACGATGAAGAGATTTCTGCCGCATTTGAAGAAGTAGAAAAAATTGACATAGCAGATACTCCTCCGCCAGTACAAAATAATTCAATGGCTATAGAGCAAATAAGTAAATATCAAGGTATGCCAGCACTAGATTTATTGGATCGTCCTAACAGAGCAGAAAACCCGATTGAACAAGAAGTTTTAGACCGAGTAAGTCGCCTTGTTGAAGCTAAACTGAAAGAATTTGGCGTACAAGTAAAAGTGGTAGCCGTTTATCCGGGCCCTGTTATTACTCGCTTTGAATTAGACTTAGCTCCTGGTGTTAAGGTTAGTAAGATATCTAACCTATCAAAAGATCTCGCTCGTTCATTGTCTGCAAAAAGTGTTCGAGTGGTTGAGGTTATTCCTGGAAAGTCGGTGATTGGGATTGAAATACCCAACAAACATCGAGAAATTGTTAACCTTATTGAAATTATTGAATGTGACGATTTTAAAAATGCTACCTCTCCATTAACCATGGCGATTGGTAAAGATATTGCCGGCGACCCTGTGGTGGTTGATTTAGGTAAAATGCCCCATTTACTTGTTGCAGGTACAACTGGCTCAGGTAAATCGGTAGCTGTTAATACCATGATTTTGAGCCTGTTATATAAATCAACTCCTGACGATGTTCGCTTAATCATGATAGATCCAAAAATGCTGGAACTGTCCGTCTATGAAGGAATCCCACATTTATTATCAGAAGTTGTAACCGATATGAAAGATGCTGCCAATGCTCTTAGATGGTGTGTTGGTGAAATGGAACGTCGTTATAAATTAATGTCTGCACTTGGCGTAAGAAACTTAAAAGGCTACAACGTTAAAATTGCGAAAGCGATTGAAGCTGGCGAGCCACTAATAGACCCTATTTGGCAACCGAGTGATGGTTTAGACCAAACACCACCGATGTTAGAGAAACTACCGAGTATCGTAGTAATAGTCGATGAGTTTGCTGACATGATCATGATTGTTGGTAAAAAAGTTGAAGAGTTAATTGCCCGTATTGCACAGAAAGCCCGTGCTGCTGGTATTCACTTAATATTGGCGACCCAGCGACCTTCGGTTGATGTAATTACCGGACTAATTAAAGCTAATATTCCAACACGTATGGCACTGCAAGTTTCATCACGTATTGATTCAAGAACCATTTTAGATCAACAAGGTGCAGAGCAGTTATTGGGTTGGGGCGATATGTTCTATTTACCGCCAGGTACCGGTGTTCCGACCCGTGTACATGGAGCATTTGTCGATGATCATGAAGTTCATGCCGTTGTTAAAGATTGGAAGGCTCGTGGGAAACCTCAGTATGTTGAAGAAATTATTACCGGAGCTTCGGATCAAGAAATATTATTACCGGGTGAGGTAGCTGAAGGAGATCAAGCAGAAGAGCTTGATATTTTATATGATGAAGCTATTTCCTTTGTTACCGAGTCTCGTCGAGTGTCTATTTCAAGTGTACAACGTAAATTCAGGATCGGCTATAACCGAGCCGCACGTATAGTTGAGCAAATGGAAGTGCACGGTGTTGTTTCAACCCCAGGCCATAATGGCGCTCGCGAAGTATTAGCTCCACCGCCAATCAAGGATTAACATGTTTGAACAAATAAAATCAATTACCTTTTCCAAAAAAGCTTTCAGTTTACCTATGCTTATTTTATCGCTAGCTGTTGTTTCAACATCTTATGCCCAAATTAAAACAGAGCAAAGCACCGAAAAGTTAGATAATCAAAAGTTAACCAGCAGTAAACAATTGTTAATGGCTAAATTAGGTCAGATTCAATATATTAATGCTAAATTTTCTCAGGTAATTGTTGATGAAACTAGTGAGGTTTTACAAGAAGGCAAGGGCTTGTTATCCATCAGTAAACCCAATTTAGTCTATTGGCATACTACAGAGCCTGATGAAACTCTGATTGTATCAGATGGCAAAGATCTGTGGTTTTATAATCCTTTTATTGACCAAGTCAGTGTTTATTCTTTTACCAACTCTATTGCCAATACACCGGTTTTATTACTAACAAGTGAAGATCCAACACTTTGGGATGCTTACCAAGTAAGTCAGCAGGGTACAAATAGTTTTTTAATTCACTCTCTTGATGTCAATAGCCAAGTAAAGTCGTTAGAGTTAACCTTTAATAAAGACAAACTTAGCAAGCTATCTATTCTCGATAGTACCGGTCAAATGAGTCATATCAGTTTAATTGATGTTGATTTTACGACAAAGCCTAAAGAGACATTATTTAAATTTAACGTTCCAGAAGGTGTAATGGTTGATGACCAGCGTTAATGGCTCTTTAGATTTTGGTGAATCAATCCCAGCAAGTAACTCTGTCCCGTATAATAAATTTATATTGGCAAGGCCATTAGCAGCGTTAATGCGGCCAGAAAATCTTGATGACTATGTTGGTCAACAACATATTCTTGGTAAAGGCATGCCATTAAGGTTGTC
>JALJPB010000187.1 GCA_022969175.1 Colwellia sp.
CAACTCAAACGGTATTTTATGATCAATATATTTAAATTTCGGGTGATCAAATACATGTTCAACAATCCACTCTAACGGTCCTGCCTGTGCTGCCATCAATGCTTCAAAATCTTGTCCATGTAATGCGCTTGGTGTTGTTGTTAAACCATCAACTTTTTGTAAAATATGGTGTAACCACATTGCTAATTGATCTTTATCTTCTAATAAATGTTTACTCTCATTCCACCAACTAACTGCTTCTTGGCGATCTTCAATTGCTTCAACTTCCATTACATGATCAATAATAGATCTATCAACCTGTAATATTGAAAATCGTCTGTCAGATTGATCTCTACCCAAATAAATTGCGCCCAGCGCACCATTACCACCCGTAAAATATAATGCAATGTTATCTGCTCGATAATTTTTACCATACTTAGGATCAATAACTAGCGATTCTTGCCCTATCATTGCTTTTAACTGATCCATATTAGCTTTATCAGATGAAGCTTCATCTAGTAATACCGCAACCATACCTGCAATTAATCCGTTAAAGTTGCGCATCTGTTCTTGTCTGATAGCAATAACTTGTTGTTTACCAAATAACGTACCTAATACTCGTTCAACTAACGTATTTTTACCTGCACCACCTTCACCGTATATAACAATACAGGGTAGGGTATAATCTTCGGGATAAAGGTATTTCCATGCAATCACCTGCATTAAGTGAAGCATGTTCTCGGTTTTATTATCACCTAATGAACGTATTAAAATATCAAATACTGAATGATACTCACCTTGCTTTGGCGTCACCCAGTGATCACGTCTGAATCGGTTTAAAATATATGAAGGTTGCTTTTTTGCTGATAGTGTTTGTGTTCTATAACTACGTCTAAAAGTTTGTAACCTCTTTTGAAGAAACGGTCTAGCACCCTTAATACCCGCTAAGAATTCACCATTAATAAAATCAGGTACTTTGTAGTCAATCCATACACCTTGGTTACGTAAATATTCAGTAAGAATACCTGCATCTGAAATATAGTAGATCAGTCGCTCTGCAATTAACTCATCAACAAGATCGTATAGTGTTGGTTTTTCATCCTCAATTAGTTGTTCAACTTCTCTCTCCTTGAGTTTACGTTCATCTTCAACAACCTTTAACTGCTTCTTGCGTTCATCGTCGGTTAACTTTTCATTGCCTTCAATGCGTTCAACTTTTTCATCTAATAACTCAATTTCTTTTTTTACAAACGCAATATCTTCACTGTTATCAACCTCACGCTTTTGGTAGATAAAAATGTCATGTTCTTTTAAATAATTAACAACAACACCTAACGAGAAGTCGAATTTCTTCGATGATTCCCACTTCTTAATACAGTCACTCGGTGATTTTGATGGTTTTAATACCGTTGATGCTTCAATAAAATCTTGAACAGTGAAACCACTGCCATGAAGTGCTGATGCGATTTGATACCACTTTTCATCTTCAACACGTTCAGTCTGCATTAAACCTGAAATAATAGCTTCACGTTGTCCATTACTTAGTTCATCGTGTTCAACACGTTTTATATCTGTTTTTACTGTGTTTTCTGCAAACGACAATACATCCACAAGCTTACCGAAATTACTCCAGATTTTAGCGTGTTCTAACATCTTCTCAGGGCATGATGGAAGGTAAAAGGGTCTGCTTCTAGCGAAGGTAGAATCATCAACATCACCAGCCCAATCTAATAAACTATTATTTCGATTAAATAATTCATCTTTATCAACGGGTTCTTTTAATAAAAATACCAACCTGAAGTTTTCAAGAGGTATATCGGTATCTTCACCTGTTTTTTCATCCTTTTTATAATCGGTAAGGTGACTGTGTGTTGTATACCCCACATACTCATAATCTATAAACCTTTCTGTGGCTTCATCAATTGTCATACCACCGTCAATATCAACAACTAATGCGTGATACTGATCAACATTAACAGCTCGCCTTAATATTATTGTTTCATCTTCTTGGTCAGTTTCAACATCTTCATCAGCTGATTTATAGCTAACTGTTTGAAACAAAAGTCCGTCTTCCTTTTTTTCTATAACCCGATGTTCTTTACCTATAAACTTATTATCAAAGTCACCCCATGTCATAACCTCTGTTTTTTCTTGAGTAACTTTATTATCGAATGTGCTTCTTAATAGAATTACAGAAATAGGGTTAAGTTGGTGGTTGTTTACGTTTTGTAGATTACTCATGATTGAATTCCTAATATTAAAAAGAATTCAAGTTTACCTATCCATTTATCCTCTGGAAAAACGGGGGTAGTAGCGATTTGACAACATTTTAGATATGTGTTTTGGTGGGATAGTTAAGATTGATTTGTTGCTTCAGTAACCCAACGCTTAAAGGTAATTGGTTTTACATCGTTTAAAAATTCATCTTGGTCATTTAATGAAATTTCTTTACTGTCATTAATATCATCGATTTTATCTTCAAAAGGTTTCTTTATTAATTTCACTAAGCCTGTAATTGATGTTGATTTATCTCTGCTTAGTTCATCCTTTACTAAACCAAAAACAATTACTTTTTTAAGTTTATTCATTGGTTTTAAGTCATGTTTAACATTTTTATCATCAACCTTACTTTGAGCATAATTTCGTGTTGTTTCAAGAATCCATAAACAATTTAGTGCAACCATCATATAAATTTTGTCATAACACTCAATCAATCTGGTTACTCTAACCATCACTTCTACATCAGGTGTTTCTTCCTTATATACACGTGTTAAATCCCTCATAGCCAGTAGTAATGGTATTACTCGGTAGTTATTGTAGATAACCGTGTGTTCATTAACTTTAAACAGTGGTCTTTTCTTATAATGAAATAATGTTTTTGGTTGATACATTGTCATCATTACAGAACCCGACATTTCAAAAAATGAGTTGTTAATACTGGTAATAAACTCATCTGGTTTAATACCACTTAACTCTTTTTCTTTTTCATTTAACCCATCAAATACCCATTCCTCGGGATTATTCCAACCATCGTTAAAACCAAATACCACATGTATTTTTGATAAACATTCAATGATTAACTCCTCAACCTGATTATTTTCAATATCTTCCAGTTGATCTGTATTTAAAAATTCTGAAATTAACACTGTATTCCCTCATTGAAATCATTTTGTTGTTGGTTACTTTGGTATTTGTTGTGTTTGTTGGATAGAAATATACTGTTGATCTGAAATTCTTTATATCTTTATAGATCATTATTTAAATTATTATTTTTTATAATATTAATTATCTTTTTATCCATACTACATCAACACCACGTCTACCGTGTTATACAACCAGATAAAACAATTATCCTATAGTATCTGAGTTATCCTGAATCTATTAAACAACACCACATCGGGTTAGGTTGCACCACTAATACACCACTCAATTAAAGTTATTAGGGTTGCATTTATAAAGGGATAGGGTGAAGTTAACACCGTAGTACCACGGACTAAACCGACTTGACCCTGCACCATTTATTACACCACTAATAACTCCATTTTAACGGGGTAAAATGCAATGAAAACAATATCATATGGGTTTTATAACCAATTAAGTAATAGGGTGGCACCACTTGATGAAGTTACACCACCGGTATTTTTCAAAATTGACGGGAATTAAACACCATGAATTACTTCAAATTGAATTGTTAATCTGGTGATAGGGCGCAGATACTGTGGTGTTTAGTGATGAAGTGAATTTCTGGTATTTGGGTAATAATTTACCCTAGGACAAGATACAAAAAAGCCCTAACCGAAGTTAGGGCTTGAATGAATGGTGCCGACTGCCGGAGTCGAACTGGCGACCTACTGATTACAAGTCAGTTGCTCTACCAACTGAGCTAA
>JALJPB010000188.1 GCA_022969175.1 Colwellia sp.
AACTATTTTGGCAAAAACACAGTATCCCCAACCGGCTTCAGATTCATTTTTATGATCTAAAAAGTCATTATCAGATAAGTTAATGAAAAATTGCGCTGAAGCTGAATGAGGATCGCTAGTACGCGCCATTGCTAAAGAGCCACGTTTATTACCTAAGCCATTGTTTGCTTCGTTTTGAATACTTGCACGAGAGTCTTTCTCGTCCATACCTGCAGCAAAACCACCACCTTGAGCCATAAAACCTTTAATAACACGATGGAAAATAGTGCCATTGTAAAAGCCATCTTCAGCATATTGTTGGAAGTTTTTTGCGCTAATTGGGGCTTTGTCAAAATCTAATTCAACTTTAATATCGCCAAGGTTTGTTTTGAAAGTAATCATATTTGTCTCTCATTTTTAAGTGAAAAGTTTGCGCTAAATTTAGTGAAAGGGATTGTAGCTTATTTCTTAGAGAAAATGTGCAGATCTGATGACCATTTTGCTTTGTTAAGGTACAATCACCGCTTAACGCTCATATTGAGAGCGAATTATTCATTTTTAAAGGAAATATAAAGAGTCATGCTGCAAATTTACAATACCTTAAGCAGAAAAAAAGAAGTTTTTAAACCGATCACTGAAGGTAAAGTTGGCTTATATGTTTGTGGTATTACAATTTATGATTATCTTCATATTGGCCATGCCCGTACTTATGTGGCTTTTGATATCGTTGCTCGTTATTTAAAATATTTAGGTTACCAGGTGACTCATGTCCGTAATATCACTGATGTTGACGATAAAATTATTAAGCGTGCGCAAGAAAATAATGAGACTTGCGAGAGTTTAACCTCGCGTATGACCCAAGAGATGTATCGAGATTTTGATGATTTAAATATAATGCGTCCTGATATTGACCCAACGGTTACTGGCCATATGCCTGAGATTATTGATTTAATCGAACGTTTAATTGAGCGAGGCCATGCTTATGTTTCCAGTAGTGGCGATGTGCTTTTTGAAGTGAAAACCTTTAAAGACTATGGCAAGTTGAGTTTGCAAAATCTTGATATGTTGCAAGCCGGTGCTCGTGTTGATGTTGAAGAGACTAAAAGAAATCCGATGGATTTTGTTTTATGGAAAATGGCTAAACCTGGAGAGCCCAGCTGGGACTCTTCTTGGGGCAAAGGGCGTCCTGGTTGGCATATTGAATGTTCGGCGATGAACTTAAAGCACTTAGGCGAGCATTTTGATATTCATGGTGGTGGCTCAGATTTACAATTTCCTCACCACGAAAATGAAATTGCCCAGTCATGCTGTGCAACCGGCTCTAGTTATGTCAATTACTGGATGCATGGCGGCATGGTGCAAATTAATAAAGAAAAAATGTCTAAGTCGTTAAATAACTTTTTTACTCTGCGCAGTGTTTTAGAAAAATTCGATGCGGAATCAGTTCGTTTCTTTTTAACCTCAAGTCATTACCGTAGTCAGCTTAACTACTCTCAAGATAATTTAACTCAAGCTCGAGCAGGACTAGAACGTCTTTATACTGCGCTTCGCAGTGTCGATTTGGTTGAAGTATCATTAACGAATAACGACTATGTTGAACGCTTTGAAAAAGCGATGAATGATGACTTTAGTTGTCCTGAAGCGATGCCGGTTTTATTTGAGTTGGCAAAAGAGATCAACCGAATAAAAGACCAAGATGCTGAAAAAGCAGGGCAACTTGCTTATATTTTGGTGAAACTCGGCGCTATTTTAGGCATTGCCCAAAACTCCCCTGAAGAGTTTTTACAAGGTGGTAGTGTTAATGATGATGAGTCAGTTGTTGTTGAAGCATTAATTAAACAACGTAATGATGCCAGAGCTAATAAAGATTGGACTGCAGCCGATGAAGCACGCGATAAACTTAATGAAATGAAGATTATCTTAGAAGATAGTGCCAATGGCACTACTTGGCGAAAAGGCTAAGAAAATACCTTTTCAGGTAGCTATCAGGATCTCCTGATAGCTACCGATAACTATTGACCAAACTCTTCACAAGCGATCAGCGTATTTTCAATTAGACTAGCCACTGTCATAGGCCCAACGCCACCTGGAACTGGTGTAATATAAGCGGCTTTGGTTTTAGCAATATCAAAACCAACATCGCCTACTAACTTCCCATTGTCTAACCGGTTAATGCCAACATCGATAACAATAGCACCTTGTTTGATCCATTCGCCGGGAATAAATAAAGGTTTACCGACAGCAACAACTAATAAGTCAGCATTACGGACCTTTGTTTCAAGATCTTTAGTAAAGCGATGAGTTGTGGTTACCGTACAGCCTGCTAACAATAACTCTAAGGTCATAGGCCGACCAACAATATTAGATGCTCCTACAACTACTGCTTCTAAGCCATGAGGTTCAACTCCTGTTGACTCTATTAACGTGATAATCCCTTTTGGGGTACATGGTCGCAAGCCAGGCTGGCGCAAAACTAGTTTGCCAACATTATAGGGGTGGAAACCATCAACATCTTTTTGAGGGCTAATATGCTCTATCACTAAATTAGCATTTAAACCGTCAGGTAAAGGTAGCTGCACTAGAATGCCATCGATTTCATCATCATGATTTAACTTATCGATTAATTCAAAGAGTTCATTTTCGGAAGTCGTCGCGGGAAGGTCATAGGAGCGAGAAACAAAACCTACTTCTTCACAAGCTCTTCGTTTACTACCAACGTACACTTGAGAGGCAGGGTCGCTACCCACTAAAATTACAGCTAATCCTGGTGCACGCAAACCTTTTGAAGTTCTTTGGCTTACTTTTAATTTTACTGTTTGTCTTACTTGTGAGGCAATTGTTTTGCCGTCTATTAATAATGCTGTCATGGTTACTGAATAAATACCGAATTGTTGCTACGCAATTATTCATGCGTAGATATAATGAAAACCAGAGGTATTTTGCCATAATCAAGCCAAAAATTGTAGGTGAAAATACAGACGTTTGTAGCAGATGCTTTTTAAATGTAAGTTTTATTAATAAATATCGTTAACTAATGGTGATATTTGTCGATAATATCAATCAGAATCGTTTTGGTGGTAAGTTGAACTGAAATTGGTTAAAAATAGACAATGTGATTTAAAAGTGAGCGAACAACACTTTTTTTATAAAAAAGGTTTGACGGGGAACAAGCAACTCGGTAATATCCGCACCCGTTGAAAGCGACACAGTTTATTGCTTTTAGCGAAGTAAATCTCGGTGATTAGCGCAGCTTGGTAGCGCACTTGGTTTGGGTCCAAGGGGTCGCAGGTTCGAATCCTGCATCACCGACCACTTTTATAAAGTGATTTGCTTTTGTAGGTAATTGTGCGCCCTTAGCTCAGCTGGATAGAGCAACGCCCTTCTAAGGCGTGGGTCGCAGGTTCGAATCCTGCAGGGCGCACCATCTTACAAAAATGGAAGTTTAAAGAAGTAAAAATGAAGCGATGGTGGCTATAGCTCAGTTGGTAGAGCCCCGGATTGTGATTCCGGTTGTCGAGGGTTCAAATCCCTTTAGCCACCCCATTCATTTAAATGA
>JALJPB010000189.1 GCA_022969175.1 Colwellia sp.
GCAGTTGTTGACAGAAGGCGCGGTTAAACCGCCAAATAGCATGTAAATCATGAGGTAAGGTGAAAACCCAGTGGTGATGTTTACTGTTGAGTAAGAGCGCTTCAACGCGTTGTTGCCATTGCTCTGCTTTGAGTGCGCTACATTGCGGGCAGCTACGGTGTTTACAACTGTTGTACCACACGCCATTTAAGTGACCATCTTCACAATAAACACTGTGACCACCTAAAGATTCGGTTCGACAACGCATTAATTGCTCTGCGGCTTTGATTTGATAAAGCGGTAGCGCATGATTTCTTTGGTAGTGAGTAAAACTCGCTTGTAGAAAGCCTTGCACTGTCGGTTTTTTCATGGAATTAACAGTAGGACGATAACGCTAAATTAGCTAATCAGATAAGAGGGATTGCTGTTAAATTTGAGTGCCAACAAGAGCGGATTGTGATTCTCCGAGCTTGCTCGGCAAATTTAACGCCCGCATAAGCGGCTAAGTAATAGTTTGCTAAAATAGTTGAGCGAAGCGAAACACAGCAAACTGTTATGTGTCCGTTCTTAATGCGCTTGTTATATGTACCCTACACTGAACCAGAATGAAACTTTAGAAAGCTAGCTTTTAGAGGAACTTTAATTTCCCCCGTGAGCTGATGTTCATTATTTTGTTCTAAATTCACTTCAATACGTTCTGAATTTACCACTGGAAAAGTATCACCTCCATCAGGGTGAACCATTCTATAATATGCAGTAATTCTAACAAAAGCAGACTTTCTTAATTTAGTATTATTTTTTACTGTTACTCTATATTCACAGAAGTTAATTTTACATTCGTACCATTGGTCAACAATTTCAATATCATCATTTTGACTATCCAAATAATTACTAACTAACAAAGTAAGAAATATAGATAACCCTGCAATTGAAAAGGCTTTAATTATTAACCTTTTCCGTTTGACATTCCTACTGTGTTCTTCGCGTGTCACCATAATTAAAGGTACTTATAACGCCCTGTTAAGGGGCAAAATTTAGTTGGCTAAAATGTTGAGGAACGAAAACAGCCAACTGTATTTTGTCCCGCTTGAACAGCTTGTTATGTGTATTTTACACTTATACTTTTTATTAGCTTAATTAGATAATAAATTGAAAGCCCACCGAGAATATAACTAATTAAGTACCTAAAGTTAAAGGTAAATTCAGTTTTAAATTCCAATTCATTTGAATATATAGGCTGAACATAAAATAAAAATTGCTCCGTACTATATAAAAAATCGTGAGTTGTAAAAACACACAAAGCAACTATTGGTGAAACTAAAGCCACAAAGGTTTTCTGTTGATATACGTGTGCGCCAATCAGAGCGAAAATAGTAGAGCATAATCCCCAGCGAAAAAAGACTAAATTTTCTTCGAGTCTTAGCCTCAATGTTGGGGAAAATGGATACATAATATCATGGAAGTCTGGCATGAATTGGATGCCTAAAAAGAGCCCAATAGAAGCACAAAACAATACGACTATAGATTTAAATAACTCCATACTTCCCTATACACATAACGCCGCAATAAGCGGACTAAAATTGTTGGTTATAATGTGTAGCGAAGCGAAACCTAACCAACTGTTTTAGTTCCGTTTAATTGCCTTGTTATATGCCGAACTAGCCAAGAGTATCATATTGAACGTCATATTCATGGCCTAACTCTACTTTAACTTTTTCTAGCATCTTAATAGCTTTCTCTTCAAAGCTTTCGAATTGTTGCTTTGTCCAAGGACTAGGATCTGGCGGATAGTTCCAGTTCAAAGCCCCATCATGCAACTCAGTTAAAAGTTGCAGATCATCTAGTATTTCCTTTGATAAGGAGAGCCTTTCTTCAACAGGCCCAACATCATACTTTTTTCTCGCAGCGTCATTAGCACACCAAATAGTGCCTCCACCCCATTCGAACATTAGTTTTAATTTATACACGGACTACAATCCCAAAGGCATATAACGTTGCGATAAGCGGCTAAGTACGGTTTTGCTAAACTGCGCGGAGCGCGAGCAAACTGTACGTGTCCGTTTGATGGCCTTGTTATATGCAACACTGGTAACACCAAGCGATACAACAACTTAAGTCACCGTAATAAAACAACCTAACCGTGAATTTTACGCTACACATGAAAGGTTGAACAAAGTTAATAGCATATAACGCCCAAATAACAGGCTAAGTAATGGTTGGCTAAAATAGTGTAGCGAAGCGAAACGTAGCCAACTGTTACGTGTCCTTGTTGATTTACTTGTTATGGTGAATACTTCCACTGTAGATAATTCGAATAAGTTGTCTCTGACAGTAAATCTAAATTACCCAGTTTAATTAGATGACCAGAACTTATTGAAGTCCCTTCACCAAACTTAATATATTTGATATTTACACTTATTGAAATTACCGATGGTTTGATTAAATTAATGACAGATACACTTAACAAGTCATGGTCAGCATCTTCTGTTTTTAGCCATGTTTCTAAAATAATACCCTTATCATCTTTAACCTCAAGAAACACATCCGTGACTTGGAAATTAGATTTCAACTTTTTAGGGTAAATTATAATAATCTGAGAAGGTGCATTAGGTTCGTCATTTGTTGAATTAACTATTTTAAAGAAACCTAACTTATTATATTCAGTATTAGTAAGCTTATGCTCGTCAATCATTTCCACAGATGAATAGGCTTCGAATGAAAATAGAATTAATAATACAAATGTTAAATATTTCACTGGAATCTCCTTTTCACCATAACGCCCCACTAAGAGGCAAATGATAGTTGGCTATAATAGAGAGCGAAGCGAACAAAGCCAACTGTTATTTGTCCTGCTTGAGTGGCTTGTTATGTTTAAATTACTAACTTACCTAATTGAAGTTTATCACTTTCTTCTGGGATTTGAACCACCTCTGAATGAACAACAGCACCAGAGCATGTTACGTATAAATTATACTTTGCATCTCTAGGTGAAATAGTAAAATCAGCAGAGAAAACACCTTGAATTTCGCGGCTATAATAATGTTTAGACTCAATCAACCCAAGAGGCTCAAACGTTAAAACACATTTACCGTTTACTTCGCCTGTAACAATCGCCACATTTTCACCTGTCGCAAAAAGAGAACAGCCAGAAATAATTACACCTAAACTTAATATTAAATATCGAATCATGACTTTAAACATAACGCCCCACTAAGAGGCAAATAATAGTTGGTTATAATAGAGAGCGAAGCGAACAAAACCAACTGTTATTTGTCCTGCTTGAGTGGCTTGTTATATGCTGACAATCACTCTAGTTGAGAAGTACGATCACTAGCACCTCCACCAAATGAACCTCCACTAGGTTTATTATCATCTTGGCTGCGATTAAATATCCACAAGGCAATAGCACCAACAAATGGAATTAACCAAACAATAACTATTTGTGCGATTTTTTGAAAGTTCTCTAAATCATCTCTTTTATAAAGATAAATACTCACTGCAATA
>JALJPB010000019.1:0-13776 GCA_022969175.1 Colwellia sp.
CCAATACCTTCAAGAGCTTAACAAAGGCGAAACCCCCGTTTATTACATGAGCCGTTCTATTGAAGGCTTACAAGAAAACTGTATCAGCTTAAATAATGATTTAGGTGGATATTTAGCTGCCAAAGCTGTAATTGAACAAGGCCATAAAGAGATTGCTTACATCTCAGGACCACAATTTAAACCTGACTCCCAAGATAGATTAACTGGGCATAAACGTGCTTTTGAAGAAGGTAATATTGCCTTTAACCCTGATTTGTTTTTCGAAGGAGACTTTAAAGAAACCGGCGGTCGAGACGGCATAAAATACCTACTTAACAGTAAAGTAGCTTTTACAGCCTTAGTATGTGCTAATGATGAAATGGCATCCGGTGCTATGACCTACGCACGAGAGCACGGTATAAACCTTCCTGAAGATTTATCAATTATTGGTTTTGATAACATTGTTTTTTCACGCCATATTCACCCTAAACTAACCACTATAGACAACCCCGTTTTAGAGATGGGCCATATGGCCGCTAAATTGGTGCTAAAAAATGTTTATCAACAAGATAAACTAGAGATTAAACACTTTTTTGAACCGACATTAATTACCCGTGATTCAGTACGTAGCATTTGTGAGTAGTGGCAGTAAGAAACATTTGTTAAAGGTATTTGTTAAAAGTATTAGTTTATCCAAAGTTAACTGCCTGATATGATTTTAGTTACCCACTTAGGTAACTAAAATGCAAAAAGACAATATGACTGACCAACCTATTGAGCAAAACAAACAATTAGAAATAATAGACACAGAACAAAATACTTGTACTAATTGTCATACCCCTCTAGAAGGCCCATATTGTAGCCATTGCGGCCAAGAAGTTAACTCAACGTTAAAATATTTTGGCACGGTCATTTTGCATTTGCTTGAAGATATTTTCAGTTTTGACTCCCGTGCTAAGCGCACATTAATTCCGTTATTAACCAAACCTGGCTATTTAACACAAGAATACTTTGACGGTAAAAGGGTGCTTTATGTGCCGCCGTTGAGGTTATATTTATTCATCAGTATCATCTTCTTTATTTCATTAAAATTTTTTACTCCTACCGCCGTTCCTGACTTTGGCAGGCCAGGAACTGAAGTGGTAGTTGCTGACTTACAGGAAAAAATCACTGAATTAGAAAGCACTATATCCACTAAAAACAAGAGCTCACTTGAGGCTAATACGACTCAATCTCCTCATCTAAACCCAGAGGAAAAAGCCGCTCAAACCGCTCAAGCAATTCAGCTTGCAGAGTTAAAAAGCTATCTATCCGATATAGAAAAACTGAAAAATACCCAACTGAAACTTTCTACGATCACGTTAGCCTATTTAACCTTGGAACAGATAAAAAATGAACAGCCATTAACAGAAAAACAGTTAGACTTTATTGAAGATACCAAACATGAATTGGACATGAACAATAAAGTCAAACCAGAAGATGAAGCTAACGGCATCACAATTGGTAATGATAAAGAGGGCAACATCAATTTTGATTTTTTATCAGTGCAAACAAATAAAATGCTAAATGAACGAGCCGAAATTTTAGTTGAAAAGGCCAATGAAGCTATTCGCACCGATCCGAGTTTACTGATACAACAAGCGATCAGTAAACTACCGCAGATGATGTTTATTTTGTTACCTGTATTTGCCTTTTTTCTAAAAATTATGTTTATTTTCTCTAATCGCCTATACATGGAACACTTAACGGTAGCTCTTCATAGCCATAGCTTTATCTTTTTAACCATTTTACTACTTGAAATTTTAGATAAAGTAAAAGAACTCAGCGAAGTCGCTATACCGATACTCAGTGGTATTACCTCAGTTTTTTCAGTGCTATTAGCTATTTGGTTACCCATTTACTTATTTTTAATGCAAAAAAGAATCTACCGTCAAGGTGTGATTATGGCGCTATTTAAATATATGATAATTTCATCTGTTTATATGATACTTATTGTATTTACTACATTCATTGCCTTTGTTTGGGGATTAACTGATATTTAAAAGGCAAGGTGAGATCCCCGACCAATAGATCTCGGGGATGACGGAGAATTGGAACTGAGTAGATGACAGAGCATTAAAAACTCGGGAATGATGGAGCATTTAAATTATAGGGTGATGGAATATAAACACGTCGTCAATCAGGTGTCATAGTACTTCGTCATTCCGGTATGCTTTTGAGCCGGAATCTCAATTAAAATAACATCAAAACTAGGCTTGCTTCTCAGCAGTCTTTTTAGCTTTTAAACGCTGTTCTCTTCGCTCTCCTGCCTGACGGTAACGTCGCTTTTCTTCATCAGTTTCAATAACAATATCTGGCACTTTTACTGCCTTACCATCGTTATTTAAAGCTACCATAGTGACATAAGCTGATGCGCTATGGTGTTCTTCGTCTGCCAATGAATTTTCGGCACTAAGATGTAGACCTATTTCCATCGAGCTATGCCATACTCGGTTTATGCTCGCTCGAATGGTCACTATCCAACCAAGGTGAATGGGTTTAATAAATTGAATGGCATCAATTGAAGCGGTGGCAACATGAGTTTTACAATGTCTGCCAGCGGCAATTGCTGAGGCAATATCAATCCACGACATGATCACGCCGCCAAAAATAACGCCGATAGGGTTAGTATGTTGCGGCATAACAATTTCAGTCATTAGTACTGGCTGAGGTGTGGTTACTTTATACTGATTTTTTTCTGACATGTGGTAACGCTTTAATTCGCTTTATTTATTCAACTTTAACAGCGATTAAAAGTATCAGTTTGATGTGGATCTAGTCTTTGTTGATCAATAATTGATTTCGGCCATTATCTTTGGCCTGATAAAGTAATTGGTCGGCTTTTTCAAGTACGTTATCTACCGTACAGTTAGGACAATCAGCTAAGACGATGGCGCCAATACTGACCGTTAAAACAGACGAAACGTCGGAGTATTGATGGCTGATTTGTTTTTCACTTATGCTGGTCATAATGCCTTGTAATACTAAACTTGCGCCTGCTAAAGTACTGTCAGGTAAAACAACAACAAACTCTTCACCGCCATAACGAGCAACAAAATCTCTCGGCCTTTTACAGGACTCTCTAAGAATATCACCTACTTGCCTCAAAGCGATATCACCAGCGCCATGACCATAATGATCATTAAATGGTTTGAAAAAATCGATATCTAACATAGCAATAACCAAGGTAGTTTTATTACGGTTATTCGCTGCTATTTCTTCTTTTAATACCTCATCCATTTTACGACGATTTGATACACCAGTTAGGGCATCAATGTGAGCGATGTCATTCAATATTTTTCTTTGTCTGATTAACTCTAAATGCATCATTACCCGCGCAATAACAACATTAGATTTAAAAGGTTTATAAATATAGTCACAACAGCCTAAACTAAAACCCTGTGCTTCATCATCACTGTTGGTCAGGCCGGTAATAAAGATCACTGCAATATTCATCGTTTGATTATCATTTTTGAGCACATCAATGACATCAAATCCAGAAAACTCAGGCATCAATACATCCATCAATATTAAATCAGGCCGATGCTTTTTTGCCAGTTCAAGTGCTTGATGACCATTTTTAGCAAAAATGATTTTTGCTTGTTCTTGTAATAAATCTTTGAGAATTCTTCGATTAGACTTCTCATCATCTACAATTAGAATAGTTTGCTCAAACACAGTCAGTCCCTATGCTAAAGTCACTGTTAGCTTGTTAATATGACTTAAAGCTTCAACATATTCAACATCTTCAATTAACTCAATAATGTTATCACCAAGGATTCTATATTCACTGTTAGCCGTTATTTGTGCTAACTGCGGAATTAAGTCTTCCACTTTGGCATCTTCTTGACCTAATAAATCAGCCATTTGAACTAACAAATCTTTTAATTTCTGACTGTCGATTTTATTTTGTTGAACATCACAATTGCTTGTCTCAGCTAAAGCTAGTTGGCTAAGATTTGTTAACAATGCTTTTAGCTCAAAACATAGCGTCTCAGATAATAATGCCATGCTGCTTGACTGAGTCTTAATGGCAAGTTCAAACTTCTCAGCAATTTTACTCAGCTCATAAGCACCAATATAAGCGGTATTCGATTTAAGGGAATGAATGGTGCGATACAAAACGTCAAAATCTTCATTCGCTAATTGGCTTTCGATACTTTCAACCATTTCACCAGAGCTATGATAAAAATCAATCACTAAATTTTGATAGATATGGCTTCTTCCTCCCATAGCTTTAAGCGCTTTTTCAGTATCAAGGCAGTTTAAGGCAATTATTTGTTCAATTAACAGTTGTCCACCTTTCACATCATTGCATTGAGGTGAAACCACTGTTTCTTTGTTTGTTGCAATACCTTTATGCAGCCATTTAGCGATTAAGCTAAACAGTACATTAGGATCAATAGGTTTGGTAAAATAATCATTCATACCTACCTCTATGCAGCGCTCCAATTCATTGCTCATGGCATGTGCTGTCATGGCGATAATGGCCAAGTTTTTAAACTTGTCTTGTTTTCGAATCTCAAGTGTTGCAGTAATGCCATCCATTTCAGGCATTTGAATATCCATTAATACTAAATCAAAGTGCTGGCTGGCTAATTTTTCTAAGGCAACAAGTCCATTATCAGCAATGGTGATATTGGCATGGCTTTCTTCTAAAAAGCCAAGCACGACTTGTTGATTAAGTTTATTGTCTTCAACCAGTAAAATATCAACATCTGAGAAATCGAAGAGCTGATCATCTTTAATTTGATATTTATTCTCTTCGAGGGTAATCGCTAAAGTTGCAATTATAGACTCTACTAACAAGGGGGCATTAATTGGCTTTTCCAAAAAGTAATTAATGCCTGCCGATTGCGCTAATGACTCAGCATCATTTTTGTCAAATGCGGTCACCATTAATACCGCATCAACATCATATAGCTGTTTATTATTTTGAATAGCCTTAGCAAACTCGATACCGTCCATATTAGGCATACGCCAGTCGGTTATCACTAAATCAAAGGGTTGTTGATTTTTCTTAGCATGAGCCAATAAGGTTAGTGCTTCTTTGGCATGATGAGTACTGGTTACCTGACATTGAAGTTCTTGCAAAAGTTCAGTTAATACATTCAAACAAAGTTTATTATCGTCAACGGCTAAAACACGTAAATTTTTAATCGCATCCAGTTGACTAAAATCAGCAAGTTGGTTGCCTTCGACTTCAAAACAATCAATGGTAAAACTAAATTTACTGCCTTTACCTAACGCACTTTCAACCCAAATATCACCACCCATTAAGCCAGTGAGTTCCTGACATATAGATAAACCTAAACCTGTGCCACCAAATTTACGAGTAATAGAGTTATCAGCTTGGGTAAAAGATTGAAATAGGTGAGCGATTGAGTCTTTATTTAAACCGATACCAGTATCGGTAACACTAAATTCTAGCATCAGCTGCTGTTTATCGTCAGTTTGAGATTGTGCTTGAGACTGTTCTTTAGATTGATGGTTGCCATTTATCGGTAATTTAGCCGCGTTATCAGATACTTTCACTTCAATTAAAATATCACCACTTTGGGTAAATTTAATGGCATTACTGACTAAGTTTACTAATATTTGCTGTAAACGTATTGGATCAGATTCAATTTGTGCAGGCACATTATTATGCACCTTAACAACTAATTCTAATCCTTTGGCATGAGTACGGTGTGCACAAATATCATTGGTTTTTTTAATCAAGGCACTTATATTCATCGGCACTGACTCAATAGTCATTTTACCGGCTTCAATCTTAGAGAAATCTAAAATATCATTGATCAAAGCTAATAATGATTGCGAAGCGTCTTGAGTTTTAACCACTAAATCTTTTTGCTTTTGATCTAAGTCTGTTTTTAAGGTTAAATACCCTAAGCCAATAATAGCATTCATAGGGGTGCGAATTTCATGACTCATTTTTGCCAAGAACTCACCTTTTGCTTGCATCGCATGTTCTAGCTCAATGGTTCGTTCGGCAACTTGGTGCTCTAAACTTCGACTAATATCTAACAGTTTTAAATGAGTTTCTACTCTAGACAGTAGTTCGTGTTTGACAATAGGTTTGGTGAGATAGTCATTACCACCAGCGCCAAAACTTTCAACTAAATCAACCACCTGATTCTTAGCCGTTAAAAATATAATCGGTAATTCATTTTCTAAGTATTTTTCTCTTACCACTTTGCAGACTTGGTAGCCCGAAACCTTGGGCATCATAATATCGAGTAAAATCAAATCAAAAGGACGTTGTCCTTCAGGTAAACCTTCGCTCGCTTTTGCAATTATGTCTAATGCTTGTTGCCCACCTATCGCCTCTTCAAGCAGGTAATGTTTTTTTGCTAAGTGATTAGCCAATACTTGTCTGTTAATTGCGTCGTCATCGACAATTAAAATACGATAAGGCTGCTCATTATGGTTACTTTCTTCTTTATCATTTAAATAGGCATGACTGTCTGAGAAATAGTCGACGGTGTCATCAAGGGGCTGAATACTGGTTAGCCTTTTCTGATAATCAATAAGGGATAACATTTCCCCTTCTTCGTCTGGTAAATCTTCACATTTTTCCGCTAATGCTAAAGTAAAACTAAAAGTACTGCCTTTGCCAACAGAAGATACCAACTCAATAATGCCGCCATGCAGCTCAACCAATTGTTTGGTAATGGCTAAACCTAAGCCGGTACCACTTTCCATTCTTGTTTGGTGACTAGCCGCTTGTTCAAACGACTCAAAAACATGTGCCATGTCTTGTTTAGAAATGCCGATACCGGTATCTGTAATAGCCAAATTAACCACGCCATTGGTTAATTTAGCTGAAACAGTCACACTGCCTTGTGGGGTAAATTTAATAGCATTACCAATGAGGTTAAACAATATTTGCTGTAAACGGTCTTCATCAGCAGCAACAACAGGTAAGTCTTTGGCAATATCATTTATTAATACTAAAGTTTTATCGCCAATGGTGGCTTTTGAAAGCGCAAGAACCACCTCTACCATGCTATGCAAATCAATTGGAGTCATATTAATGGTTAAACTATGATTTTTAAGTTTAGAAAAATCTAAAATATCGTTCACTAAATTGGATAACCGATAACCACTAGCAACCACCATGGATAAATCGTGAGTCGCTTTATCGGGCAATGGCCCAGCAATACCATCAATTAAGGACTCCGCTAAACCTATGATACCGTTAAGGGGGGTACGTAACTCGTGTGAGGTATTGGCGAGAAATTCATCTTTAAGTTTATCGACCTTTTTAAGCTCAATATTAACTTCATGCTCTTTTAAGCGTTTTTTATATTCACTGCGAATAATAACGCCAAAAACACTTAAGATTAACAAAGCATATAAGGTAAAAGCCCACCATGTGAGCCAAGGCGCAGGTAATACAGTAACCTTTAATGTCTTACCTTGTTCGTTCCAATAACCATCACCATTACTGGCTTTAACTTTAAAAATATAATCACCAGCAGGAATATGGGTATAAGTAGCTCGACGGTTCTTGGCATCTGTCTCAATCCAGTCATCATCAAAACCTTCGAGCATGTAGGCATATTGATTATTCATTGGTTCAGAAAAATGCAAGGCGGAAAATTCAAAGCTAATCAGTTTTTCTTTGTGGCTAAGTGTTAATTGTTCTAATTGGTTAATCGCTTTGCTGAGAGTAAAAGTTTTAACATCGATTTTACTAGAAGTCGTATTTTCCGAACGAGAGGAATTGCCAATAATATCTTGTTCAATATCCACTGGTTTATTAAGCAATAAAAAGTCAGTTAAAACCACGCTAGGTAAGCTAGTATCGTCTTTGATATCTTTTGGATAAAAATGATTAAAGCCGTTTAGCCCTCCGAAAAAAAGCTGACCATCTTGGCTTTTATAATAACTTATTGCATTGAATTCGTTTCCCTGCAAACCATCATTTACATCATAATTTTTGAATATCTCAGTTTTAGGATCAAATTTCGACAGACCTTTGTTTGTACTTATCCAAAGATTTCCATTTTCATCAGGTAAAATTCCATTTACATGATCATTTGCTAACCCATCTTTGACACGATAATGAGTAAATACTTCTGCTACGGGATCAAATTTATTTAACCCGCCACCGGTGCCTAACCAAATAACCTGACTTTCATCTTGGTAAATCGAATAGACAGTATTATTACTAATTGAAGTTTCTAAATTAGGATCATTCAGATAATGATTAAATACCCCTGTTTTAATATCTAGTTTATTAAGCCCACCTGATTCAGTGCCAATCCAAAGTGTGCCATTATTATCTTTATGTAAATCCCATATGATATCACTAGATAAACTATTGATATCATCCGGGTTATACTGATACCGCGTAAAGACTTCAGTTTTCATATCAAAATGATTTAACCCACCTCCCCAAGTACCAACCCAAAGAGTGTCTTTCTCGCCTGCTATTATTTGTAAAACACTATTATGACTAATACTTTTATTATCATTGGGTGATTTTTTGAAATGAGTAAAATTTTCTTCCTTAATATCATATCGATTTAATCCCCCTTCAAGAGTTCCTATCCAAATATTATGGTCTTTATCTTCAATCATCGAAGATATTGCATTACTTGCCAAACTGTTGATGTTTTCTGGATTTTGACGTAAATAACTATATTGATTAGTACTTGGCGAATATTTATTAATTCCAGAAAAATATGTTCCAATCAGTAACTCGTTATTTGCCAATTCAATAAAACCAGTGACTATACCACCTTGAAATCCACTATTTTCATTCAAAGTCTTTACATGATTAAATTTTGTTCTCAATAGATCAAATCGGCTAAAACCATGGGTATAGCTGCCCACCCAAAGGTTTCCATTAGCACTAATTTCTAACGCCGTGATTTCATTTTGATTTAAGGGTTGAGGGTTGTTTGCATCATTTCTGAAACGTTTGACTTTTTTCGATGAGATCTTAAATTGATAACCACCATTTTTCGTTCCTATCCATAAATCATCTTTATTTTTTGACAAAAGATCTGTTATAAAAACACTTTTTAATTCTCCTGCTACATTTATCTGATTGAGTACATTTGAGTTTTCACCTGAATTTAAATTATAATTCATCAAGCCTGTTTCACTACCAACCCAAAGCTCTTGTTCTGATGTTTCAGCAATTGATGTTATATTAAGTGTGCTATTGCTAGGTGAGGCTATACGAGTGAATTTTTTCGTTTTCGCATTATAACGATTAAGACCATTTTTAGTGCCAATCCAAAGAGTACTTTTTGAATCATAAAAGACGACATTTATACTATTATTACTTAAAGAATTAACATCTACATTGTTATGAAAATAACGTGTGAACACTTGTTTTTTGAGATTAAATTGATTTAATCCTTCGTTAGTTGCAACCCAAATATTCCCATATTTATCTTCAACAATATCGTTTACAACATTGTGACTTAAGCTGCTGTCATCGACTTTTCCATGCTGAAAACTTATAAAAGACTCTGATTTAGCATCATACCGATTTAAACCACCACCATTTGTTCCTACCCACAAGTATCCTTTGCTATCTGAGAATAAAGAAATAGCATGGTTATTAGACAGTGAATTTTTATGTTCAGGGTCATGTCTAAAAACCTTAAACTCATAACCATCAAATCGATTTAAACCATCAGTAGTAGCAATCCACAGGTAGCCATCATCATCGTGCAGAAGCTCTTCAACACTGATTTGTGACAAACCATGCTCAACGGATAGCTGTTCAAATCTAAATGACACTTCTTCAGCATATGTGTTTACTACAGTTATTATTTGAAAAAGTAATATAGTGAAAAATAAAATATATCGCATTAATAATCTTCTTATTTTTATCTAGGTTAATATTTGCCTTGACTCATATCCCCCTTGTCTATTATCGTCAATACTATGTTGTTGTAGTTTAAAAAACAACAACATGCTGTTTTTAAACAATAGTATTTTAACCATTTAAAGGATAGATAAATGACTAATAAATCGAGTAACACTGACCAACTGCATGATGCTAAAATAATCAACAAAAATGATTTATCTGATGCTCAAAAAAAGGCAATTGATAGTTTATCTCAAGAAGAGATTGACAGTACTATTCCTATTGCTAAAAAATTAAAAGACCAACTAGACGATTCAGAGCACAACATCACTGGTTTACCTTTTTAGTTTAGAAGCACTAAAAATAAATTTTCAGTATAGTTAACAGGGTAGATAATTTATTTACCCTGTATCGTATTAATTCATGGCGATATTATTGTGACTACAATTTCAAACTACCAAAGGCTTCAAAAAAGTATTCATTTCATCAGTCTTAGAGCATTTCATACAAATAAAATGTTTAGAGAACACCCCCAGTTATCCAATATTTGCATTGACTATATTAAACAGGCACATAGAATAGCTGAAGCTACTGTACCGTTAATGCAAGAAGTCATTGAATGCGCAAAAAGATTGCCTGATGATCCTGTTAGCAAGCCGCTTATTCAGTATATGAAAAAACATATTGCTGAAGAAATGAATCATGATGAATGGTACGTTAACGATCTAGATAAATTAAACATCTCAAGAGAGGATATTTTCTCTCAAATGCCATCGCCGAATATGGCAGCACTAATTGGTTCACAATCTTATTGGATAAAACACCATCATCCCGTTGCGTTTATGGGGTATATGACCGCTTTAGAAACAAACCCTCCCACAGAAGATTATGTAAACAACTTGATAAATGCTTCTGGTTTACCAAAGGCGGGCTTTGATACTTTAATGATGCATGCAAAAATTGACATTTCGCATAAAAAAGACATTATCGATGTACTAAACTCTTTACCTTTAACTGAACAACATTTTGAAATTATCGAGATAAGTGCTTTTCAAACATTTAGATATATTGCTTTAATAATGGAAGATATTTGTAAAGTTGCGCCCTTTAAAGTGTCAGCTTAATACCTCGGACTGGTAAGTTGACGATTGTTGACTTATTCAAGAAATCATTTAGATATATACCATAAAAACATGCTAGATACTCATCAAAAACTATTGATTGAAAAGCAAGTCGATTTACGTTTGTCTTTTACAGTAAGCATTACTGAACAAGGATTACTAAACTCTTGTATCGCTTGTGCATTATCTACTGCGGTAGATTTTATTTATCAAAAAAAATCACGGGTATTTAACGACTCAAAACAACACCAATCATCCACTCTCTTTATTTATTATCACATGAGATTAATTGAGAATAAGTTACCTGATAATATTCCACTAACCGTTGATGAAAGCGTGAAAGCCTTAATTGAGAATGGCGTATGTAGTGAGCAGCTTTGGCCTTACCCAGAAACAATAAACCCTGACCAGTTTAAAGAGGTTTTAAGAAAAAAATGCTACCCCACATTGCAGCGACTTCTTGCTAGAAAACTTCAAGATAATACAGCGACTCTGGATACACTTTTAGCGACATTACCGCCACCAAAGGCAGCTGAGCAAGCTAAAATCCATAGTCATTTTACCGCAGACAAGTTATCAATTGACAATGGATTAAACGAATTAAAACATTGTTTAGTTGATGGATTACCTTTTATATTTGGTTTTGAGCAACACCCTACATTCTTTTTTATTCCTAAAAATGGCAAACTAGTAATCCCTCCCACTTCAGACGAGCGTTTAGGTGGGCACGTAGTAATTTGTTTAGGCTTTAATGATGATGAACAGCACTTTATTTGTCAAAACTCTTACGGCAATCATTATGGAGACAATGGTTATTTTTATGTACCTTATGAATTTATCACTGGGTCTTTTTATCGTTTCGATGGTACCGAAGTCGCAAATACTTTTGGTTTTTGGTCTATCGATTTATTGACGGCACAGCATGAGTAACAGAAACAACACAGCCTTAAATGAATAAAAATCAATCAATACCCGCTAAATATTAATCCTTGACCATTCCTAGATTATTTTCTATTCTAAATCTAGTCAATAAAATACCATTGATAAATAACCATAAAATTTAAGGATATAATAATGAATAATTTCAAAAGTAATGTTGAGCAACTCCATGAAGCTGGTGCCATTAACAAACATGAGTTAAGTGAAGAAAACATTAAAGCCATCGATGGTTTATCACAAGAAGAAGTTGGTCATTTAAAAATCAGTGCAACTAGTACTAAACAAGTGAGCACTACTGCTGGTGTGGCTATTTAGTGATGATAAAAAACAATACGCTCAAACATTTTGAGCGTTTATCAAACAATATGCATTTCATGGCGATGGGCTGTTTTCATGCAAACGATAAATTCAAGCGACTTGTAAAATACCCAGAAGTTTATATTGAAAACCTTATCGTTAATTTCACCGTTACGAGCTCCTCAACACCTCTAATGCAAGAGGTTATTCGCTGTGCCAAGTTGTTACCTGATGATCCAACCACTCAACCGTTGATAGAATATATGGAACATCATATTCCAGAGGAGGAAGGGCATGATATTTGGTGTTTAGAAAACCTCGAAGTATTAGGGATTTCCAGGCGTGATGTGAAAAAAAGAATACCTTCACCTAACTTGGCGACCTTAATAGGTTCACAATATTATTGGATTCGTCATCATCACCCTGTCGCAATTATGGGGTATTTACTTTGTATGGAAGTTAACCATGCAACGGTAGAGTATGTTGAAAATCTTATAAATACATCAGGATTACCTGCAGAGGCATTTTCTAATCTAATGCACCATGCTAGGGTTGATGTACATCATAAACAAGAAATAATTGATATGATCAACAATCTCCAACTCACTGAAGAACAATACCAAATGATGGAAACCAGTGCATTTCAAACATATCGCTACCTTACTTTAATAACAGAAGATATTTGCAAAATTGCACCAATTGAACAAAGTGCTTAGCTTTTTAATAAACACAGTATTCGCCTATATCCCTAAAGACCAACATCATCGTTTTTTTTAAATTAAATAATAATTTTGAGATGAATTACATGGAAAGTTTAGTAGAAGCGTTATACCAAAGCCCTGTAAAAGAAGATTTGCCCGACAACAGAGACCATCAGTTTTGTGATATTCATGGTGAGCACTCCCTTGAATGCATTGCACAAACTCGGGCTAACACTAAAAATCTAGATGTTTCTTCGACTGAAGTTAAAAATACCATTAAGCAACAATTGAAAAGCAACGTTGACCTTCGAGCAGATATTAACTCGGCGATTATTCAACAGGGTTTACTCAATTCATGCTCAGCCTGCGCATTGGCGATTGCTGTTGAAGCCAAGTTTAGAAGAGAAAACAAAGATTTTATTAATGATGGCGTGAAAACAACCAACGCCTCTCAAATGTTCATTTATTACAATGAGCGAGTGATTGAAGGGAAAGTAGATGTTAATGCCCCTGTTTATATCCGAAATGGCATTAAATCATTATTTAAAAATGGTATTTGCTCTGATAAATTGTGGCCCTATCCAAAAGATGCATTGCCTGAATATGTAATTTCGGCAATGAATGATGGAACTTCTGCCGATGTTCAGCGAGCCGTGCAAAAAGCAACTATTCAATATCAAGATGAAACTCAACTTGTTATTAGTGAAACCCCATCGCCAAGTGCTATTGCTCAAGCAACAAAACACCGCATTAGCCGTTATGCCAGTTTATCGATAGAAAATGGTCTAGATGAATTAAAACATTCATTATCAAAAGGTTTACCTTTTGTCTTTGGCATGATGGTACCGGTTGGTTTTTTCATCAC